>JBIKKL010000068.1:0-12598 GCA_044360365.1 Burkholderiales bacterium
GGCACCGGAACCCCGTGACCCACGCGGTTGCGAGGAGGGACAGTCGGCGGGAACTTCGCCGCCATCAACGAGGGAGGAGCCGTAGCATGAGCCATCAATTACCAAACAGGGGAGGCGCGCGCCCGTGCTGCGCTCTCATGGCGAGCATCGCATTGACGGCTGCAGTACCATGCCAGGCACAGAAGCCCGGGGATTATCCGACCAAACCCATACGCGTCGTCGTGCCGCAGCCTCCAGGCGGGACCACCGACGCTGTCGCTCGCCTGTTCGCGCAGCGTATGGGCGAAATACTCGGGCAGCAACTCGTCATCGACAACCGCGCCGGGGGCGGCGTGGCCGGGGTGGCGACACAGGTCATGGTGGCCCACGGCAATCCGGATGGACACACCGTACTCGCGATCACGCCCAACTTCACGTTCATCCCCTTTCTGGTGAAGAAGGTGCAGGTGCGGCCCGAGGAGTTCGCGCCGGTCACGCTACTCTCGCGTGACCCGTATCTGGTCTCTGTCTATCCGGGAATTCCTGCCCGCAGCATGAAGGACTTCATCGCGCTTGCGAAGTCGAAGCCGAACAGTCTCAACATGGGCTCGGGAAACATCGGCGCCGGCACGCATCTAGTCTCGATGCTATTGCTCACCGAGGCAGGCATACGCAACGACGTGACCTACGTTCCTTACAAGGGAACGGGCCTCGCGTTCGCCGACCTCATCGGGGGGCGGCTTCAGGTGAGTCTCACGAGCATCGTCAGCGGCGGGCCGCACGTGCGCGCGGGAAAGCTGCGTGCGCTGGGCGTGACCAGTGCGCAGCGCTCTCCCTCATGGCCGGATGTGCCCACGATCGCGGAGCAGGGCCTACCCGGGTTCGACGCCATTGCATGGTACGGATTTGCAGTTGCGCGCAGGACGCCGCCCGCGATCGTGAACAAGCTCAGCATGGCTGCAGCCCAAGCCGCCAAGTCTGCCGACCTCGCAGGCAGGATAAGCGCGCTCGGCGGCGAGGCCGTCGGCAGCCCGCCTGACGTTTTCGGTAGTCTCATCGCCAAGGAGATCCCGCGCTGGCAGGTGCTGATTCAGGATCTCGGTATGACGGGGACTTTGCAGTAAGCGCCGCCACGGGAATTCGATGAGGTTGCCGGTGGCCACGGTGGCGTTGTCTTGGGGGCCGGCTCGCGTCGGCTGGCCACCGGTGGCAATGGGGTGTCGCTCGACCGTACGCCGCCCGCAGTGTGGCGAGAGCGTGACCTTCGAAGCCCGATGTGCCGCGAGGGAGCCCGCTGGGTCTCGACTTCGACGAGAATCCTTCGTACGCAACCCACCGAGGAGAACGCGATGGCCTGGAAGTTCGAACTGCTGCTCAAACCTGGCACCGAAGCATTGATCACCGAAGGACCGGTGTGGGATGGCGAGTACCTGTACATCACCCAGATTCGCGAGAACCGCATCCTGCGCTACGACCCGAAGTCGAACGCGATCGACGTATGGCGCACCGGCACCAACCGCACCAACGGTTTGGCCTTCGACGAGAATGGTCGCCTCTTCGGATGCTGCTCGGGCGGACGCTCCATCGTGCGCTTCGATCCGGACGGCAACAACGTCGTCGTGGCCGATCGCCTGGACGGCAAGAAACTCTCCACGCCGAACGATCTTGCCATCGATCGCAAGGGCCGCATCTGGTTCACCAATCCCGTAAACGAAGGCAACTGGGACAAGACGGAGGTCGAGGAACTCGATCACCGCTCGGTGTTGCGTGCCGATCCGCAGCCCGACGGAAAGTACACGGTGACCCGCGTGACGTTCGATACGACGCAGCCCAACGGCATACTGGTTTCGCAGGATCAGTCGACCCTCTACGTCGCGGAGAGCGGCTCGACGCCGGGAATTCCGAGGCAACTGCGTGCCTATCCCATCAAGGAGGACGGCAGCCTGGGGCCTTACGAAGCGCTCTTCACCTGGGGCGAGGATGTGCGCGGGATTCATCGCGGCATCGACGGGATGTGTCTGGACGCCGAGGGCAACATCATCGCGACGGCCGGGTACTACGCCGCTGGTTCGGGCCCGATGCTCTACGTCTTTTCGCCCTCGGGCCGCGTGTTGGAGACCCATCCCGTGCCGGCAAACCGGCCCACGAACTGTTGTTTCGGCGGTCCGGACATGACGACGATCTTCGTCACGAGCACGAACGGACATTTCTTCAAGGCGCAGACGGATCGCGTGGGCTGGGCGATGTTTCCCTGATCGGTGCCCCAGGCCGCCGTTGCCGGCGTACACTCGATCCGGCGAGGTGGCCGGCTGAGTCGGTCGGCTCGACTGGGGTCACGCGTCCCAACAGGAGTAGAAGCAGATGCTCATCGTCGATTCACAAATCCATATCTGGAACAACGGTCGGATGGTCGCCCATCACCGACAGGACCTGTCGTACACGTACCAGGATGCCCTGGCCGAGATGGATGCGGCAGGCGTCGACGGTGCCGTGATCCATCCGCCGGGTTCGATCGGCGAGCACATGAAGGCCTATGCCATCGAGGCCGTGGTTCACCACCCGGACCGCTTTTGCATCCTCGGCAATTTCAATCTGCAAAGCCCGGATCGCGAGCAGATCGTCGCGCACTGGCGCGAGCGCTCGCCGGGCATGCTCGGATTCCGGTTCAGCTTCAACGAGGCACACCAGAAGACGTGGTTGACGGACGGCACGCTCGACTGGTTCTGGAAGGCGTGCGAGAAGCAGGACCTGCGCGTGGGTCTCCTCGTGTCTGGTCCGACGATCGGGGCATTCGGCAGGATCGCCGAGCGGCATCCCGGTTTGAAGATGCACATCGACCACATCGGTCGCGGTGGAGGGCGAGCCACCATTCGGGACGACGCCATTTATTCGGATCTGCCGCAGATGCTCGCGCTCGCGCGGCTTCCCAATGTCGCAGTAAAGCTCTCAGGCGCGCCGAGCACTTCGAGCGAAGCCTATCCGTACCGGAACATCCACGGCTATCTGAAACAGATCATCGACGCGTTCGGGCCAAGCCGGTGCTTCTGGGGGACCGACATCACGCGCATGCCGATCTCGTGGCGGCAGTGCGTCACGATGTACACCGAAGAGATGCCATGGTTGAAAGGTCGAGACCTGGAACTCGTGATGGGGGCGGCCATCGTCGATTGGCTCGGATGGAAGCGTCCGTCGGCAAAGTGACGGGCGACCGATAGTACCTCCGTCGCAGCCGTGAACCAAAGTCCGGCAGGCTGCCGGGTGTCCTGAGTCGGAAGTCCGCGCCAGGGAATCAATCTGGCTTCGGTTTTCTCCGCGTCTGGCGCGGATCGACAGCCCGAGGCGCTCAGATTCTCGAACGCAACCAGCGCGCTGTGAGTCCTGGCGCTACTGTTGCGGGACGGCAACGAAGCATCCACTGTATTGCAACAAGCGAACCGCCATGGAATTGGGATTGGTGGATGACCCGTCGATTCTTGCTGCTGACTGACGGAGGGCAACGATGATGGAGCCTTGCCATCCAAACATCAGGTGCATCGGTATCGGGTAAGTGGCGTGAGCCAGGGCAAGGGGCGCATTGCTCCGTCGGACTCGACGTAGTCCAGGACGAAGAGGTCGCCGCGATACAGGTTCACGGTCGCGTAGATGACGTGACCTCCGGTTCCGAAGCGCCACGATCTGAGCCGAATGAGGCTGCCACCCATCACATAGTCGAGCAGCTTGGCAACGTCCGGGGTCGCATAGCTGACCGTGACTTCCTGACGAGCAGCGGAGATCTCGACGCCAGCCTCCCGGATGAGGCGCTGGATCTTGAACTTTCTGTCTGCCTCGTGCGGAAACTTGCTGAACACGCCCTGTTCGACATACGACTCGAGCACGGCGAACGGTACTTCGTTGTGCAGGTGGATCTTTCGGATCCGGCATTCGCAGGACCCCGGATCGTGCATGGGGGCAACGGCTACCGAACTGCGGTGCGGATAGCGGCGGTGGTCCGGAAGTCATGGCACGTTGCTTGCACCTGGTGGGGATTGTGCACAATCAGAAGAGGATCGTGCGCAATAAGCGTGCGGTGGCCCGTCGCTGCCGACGCTCCTTGCCCCAGGAGAGTGCAATGTCATCGACCGCCCGTCTCACCTTACGCGTCCTCATGGCTGCGGGTCTCGTCGCACCGATGTGCGGCCAGGCACAAGACGTCTCGCGATTTCCGGAGCGAGCACCGCGCATCATCGTTCCGTTCCCGCCGGGCGGTGCGGCCGATGTCTTCGCACGTCTCGCCGGTCAGAAGCTCGCGGAGACCTGGGGGGGGCGCCATACCGTCGTCACCGACAATCGGCCCGGTGCCGGCGGAATCATCGGTACGACGGCTGCCGTCAAGGCCACGCCCGACGGATATACCTATCTCGTCGTGACGGTCGGCCACGCGATCAATCCCGTCATGTATTCGAAGCTTCCCTACGACAGTGCCGCCGAATTGACGGCTGTCGGCATGGTCGCGACCGTCCCCAGCCTTGTCGTGGTGGGGCCGTCATTTCGCGGAACGACGCTGAAGGAACTCATCGATGCGGCACGCGCCAAACCCGGATACATCCAATACGCCACGTCCGGCACCGGATCGACCAGCCACGTAGGTGCTGCCCTGATCGAATCCATGGCCAACGTGTCGATGACGCACGTGCCCTACAAGGGGGCGGCGGCGGCCCTGCAGGATGTGATCGGCGGGCGGATTCCCCTATCCGTCGACATCATCACCTCTTCGATGTCGCACGTAAGCGCAGGGAAGCTACGCGCCCTTGCCATCACGAGCCTGAAGCGCTCGCCGAAACTTCCGGACGTGCCGACAGTTGCCGAAGCCGGGATTCCGGGCTATGTATCGGTATCGTGGTATCTGCTGCTCGCGCCGTCCAAGGCACCGGCAGCGATCCTCGATAAAGTCAACGCGGATCTGCGCACCCTGGCGTCCCACCCCGACTTTCGAGCGAAGGTGGAGGACCTCGGCGGCGAGACATCGCCGCTGACCCGTCCCCAGGCAGTCGCGTACTTGACGGCGGAGTTCACGCGGCTTGGCAAACTCGCGCGTGAGCGCGGAATCAGGATCGAATGAGGCTCCGATGAGAGATCTGCGCGGTTATGCCAATCAACTGCCTGCCATCCGCTGGCCCAGCGGGGCGCGGCTCGCCGTATCGTTCGTGGTGAATTTCGAAGAAGGGGCCGAGTACACGATCACGGATGGCGATCGCCGCAACGAGTCCGTCTACGAAGTGGTCGCCGGTCGTCCCGATGCCGATCCTTGCATCGACAGCCATTTCGAGTACGCCACCCGGGTCGGCTGGTGGCGCCTCGCGGATCTGTTCGCAGAGCATGGTGCCTGCTTTACGTTGAGTTCCTGCGGGCGCGCCGTGGAGCGCAGCCCCTGGCTCGCGCAGGATGCTGTCGCACGCGGCCACGAGGTGTCGGCGCATGGCTATCGATGGGAAGAACATGCCGGTATGGACGAAGCCGCCGAGCGCGCATCGATCGCGGCCACCGTTTCAGCGATCGAGCGCGCAGCCGGACGGCGGCCCGTGGGTTGGCACACGCGGTCAGCGAGTTCCGGCAATACTCGCCGCCTGCTCGTGGAGGCGGGATTTCTGTACGACAGCGACGCCTACAACGACGATACGCCGTACTACGTCAACGTCGGAGCTCGGCGCCACCTCGTGTTGCCGTATGCGTTCGACAGCAACGACATGCAGTTCCAGCACACGCAGCGCTTTTCGACGGCCGGGGAGTTCGCCGAGTACGTCACCGACGCCTACGACTGGCTCGATAAGGAAGGCGAACGCGTGCCCCGCATGCTCTCCATCGGACTGCATCTGCGCATGATTGCTCGCCCCGGGCGCATGAAAGCGGTCGACGCCATCCTGCGTCACATGGCCGCACGCGGCGGCGCCTGGATCGCGACGCGCGAGCAGATCGCTCGGCATTGGATCGAGCACACGTCACGGTGAGCGCGAACTGCGCCACCGAGGAGGTCGTGCACGCGGTGATCGCCCGCGTGCTGCTGTCCGGCCAACTCGCCCCCGGCACCCAGTTCGTCGAAACGCGCCTGGCCAGTCTCTTCGGGGTATCGCGCGAACGCATACGCAAGGTCCTGCAACGCCTCGGTCATGAAAGGCTACTCGACCTGGTGCCCAATCGAGGGGCCTTCGTTGCGAGCCCCAGCCTCGAGCAGGCACGCGAGATCTACGAAGCGCGACGCATCCTCGAAGGAGGCATCGCTGCGCGCCTGGCTGGCCGCATGGAGGCCGCCCACCTGAAGGCGCTCGCGAGCCACGGGAAGCGTGAACGCAGCGCGTTGAAAGCAGGGGATCGCGCCCTCTCGATCCGGCTATCTGCCGAGTTTCACTGCCTCCTTGCTGAATGCTGCGGCAGCGATTTCATCCAGCGGCAACTGCAGGAACTCGTGAGCCGAACCTCGATGCTGGTGGCGTTCTTCGAATCGGAAGCCGCCTCGTCGTGCGCGTGCGAGGAGCACGAGTTGATCGTGGAGGCGTTGCGCGAGGGCGATGTCCGCGGTGCGCTGCGATCGATGCACTCCCATCTTTCGCTCGTCGAGACGCGACTTCGACCTCGAACTTCCCCGCGGTTCGCCGGGGATTCCGTCGCTGTCCTCGAAAAGGCCTGGCGTGCCGAGCGCATGCGGAAGCGATGAAAGTCATCGTTCTCAATCCGAACACGTCGACGGCAATGACGACTGCCGTCGTCGAGCGCATGCGGGCACGGATGCCTGCCGGAATCGAGATTCTCGGATGCACGGCGCAGCACGGCCCGGCCGTCATCGCCTCGCGCGAGACCTTCGACGAGGGCGCTCGAAGTGGTGTCGCACTCGCAGCAGAGTGCCGAGGGCAGGCGGATGCGATCGTTCTGGCTTGCTTTGGCGATCCGGGCATCGATTCGATTCAGGCTTTGTGCCCGGTGCCCGTCATCGGTCTGGCGCAAGCAAGCATACGCCGTGCAGCATCGATGCAGGTCCCGTGGGCCATCGTCACTGCGGGAGCGGCCTGGTGCGAGATGCTGCGTGAACGGGTGCAGTCGATGGGAGCGACGCGGCATTTCGTCGACGTGTTCACGATCGAAGGGACCGGCCTCGATGCGATGCGTGACCCGGCACTCGGGCGTACCCGACTTCACAGCGCTGTCTGCAAGGCTCGGCAGGCCGGCGCGGGATCGATCATCCTCGGCGGTGCAGCGCTCGCCGGGATGGCAGAAGCGATGGCAGAGAGCGAAGCTACGCTGCTCGATTGCGTCGATTGTGCTGCAGACGCTGCGATCGCGGCTCTTGACTAGCATCCTCACGCCCCCGACCTTGCAGCGCGCACATCTGCGCGCAGCGCAGCAGCTCGTGTTGCGGGATATGGCAGAGGTTTGCCCGGCCCGCTGTCGTGCGCGGTGGTTTGTCTGCATGCGTGGGACGGCTGCTCGTCAAGCGGTGGCGTTCTCTGCACCAACTTGCGGTTGACGGTGTTCTGCGGCTGGCGCTATTGTTGGAAGAAAGAGCAAAGGTAGTTCGGATACCCTGTACCTGGGACTGGCACACGGCATGGCCCGCACGGCATGCGCCCGCAACGTCGCGTGGAGGAGCATCATGCGCAGACGCTTCGTCGCTGCAACGCATGTTTCGTTCGCAATCGGGTTGATGCTCTGCGCCGGAACCGTGGCGGCACAGCATGACTTCCCGAGCCGTCCCATCCGCATGGTCGTTCCCTATCCCCCAGGTGGATCCAATGATTATCTTGCGCGCGTTTATGGTCCGCGCCTGAGCGAAATGCTCGGGCGTCAGGTCGTCATCGACAATCGGCCCGGCGGCAACACCATCATCGGCAATGACGCAGTCGCGAAAGCGCCCCCGGACGGATATACCTTGCTCCTTGCCGGCAGCTCGCAGGTTGCGATTCCGCACCTGTACAGGAACATTCCCTACGACACCATCAACGATTTCACGCCGATCGCAGGCATTGCCCGCAGCGAGTTCTTGTTGGTCGCGCACCGCTCGCTGCCGGTTGCGTCTGCGCAGGATCTGGTCGCGCTTGCAAAGCGCCGGCCGGGCGAGATCAACTACGGCACATCGAGCACCGGCGGCGCGACCCATCTGGTGGCCATCCAGTTCGAACTCGTTGCCGGCGTCCGCATGCAGCAGGTCCCCTACAAGGGCGGCGGCCCCGCAATGACCGACCTGCTCGGCGGTCAAATTCAGTTGGCATTCGCAAACCCCGGCGCCGTCGTCCCCCTGCTGAAGGCGTCTCGGCTGCGGGCGCTTGCTGCGACCGGCGACAAGCGCCTGAGCGCCGTGCCGCATGTGCCCACATTCGCGGAGTCCGGGCTGCCGGGCGTGTCGATACGCAATTGGTACGCGATCACGGCGCCGGCGGCGACGCCGAAGGCGATCGTCGACAGACTCTCCGTCATCGTGCTCAAGGCGGCCGCCAGCGGTGATGTCCAGGCTGCGATTCAAAAGCAGGGACTCGAGCTGTTCACCGCCACCGCTGCCGAGATCGATGCCATACGTCGCGAAGACATGCTCACGGTCGCGCGGATCATCAAGGCCGGTAACGTGAAGCTCCAGGATTGAAGCTGCGGCCGATCGGCAGTCGACGTCCCGGCGTCTGCGCAGTCGTCATCGCTTGTTGAGCGGAGGTTGCCGGTCACACGCTCGACATCGGCGGTCCGACCGCTCTGGCTCCATCGAGCGGGCAGGGTTCAATCAGACTGACCGATCCGTTCGTGACCGTGGACAATACGCCAGAGGCCTGCCCGGCCCCTGTCAGACCGATGCTTCGAGCAGGGCTCCGCAACCCTTGACGTAGCCCGAGTCGCCGGCCAGACGAACGGCTTGCCAGAGGGCGGCGGGCATGCTGGAGACGACGGGGACGCCGAGCTTATTCTCGATTTTCTTGCCGGCATGCAGGGTGCGAAGCCCGCCGCAGGACACGAGCATCGCCTGGGCGGTAGGGGATTTTGCGCGGGTCTGGGTCGCGAGTTCGATGATCTCGTCCTCGCTTTTTTCACCGGCCGCGCCGAACCGTGTGAGTCCGAACCCTTCAAGGGCCAGTACCTCGAACCCGGACGCCGACAGGAACTGACCCAGGCGTCGATTGACTTCATCGGCGTAAGCCGTGCAAACGCTGATGCTGCGTCCGCCTGTTGTACGCAACGCTTCCACGATGGCGCTGCTCATCGTGCCGACCGGAAGGCCGGTGGCCTCGCGTAGCGTATCGAGGAGCTGGGAATGTGCCTCGACGCCTCGGTAAAACGTGAGGGAGGTTCCGATCACCATGATTGCGTCGACGTTCATCGCGGCGAGTTCTCGGGCGGCCGGCACGATGGCATGCCATGCGCTTTCGTAACCTTCCGGGGTGAGCGCCTTCACGCCGACCCCGCGTGCGTGAAACTCAGCGTGGGGGTACATTTCGGCGGCTTCGGGGGGTACGGTATCCGTGGCCCACGGGACGACCAGTCCGATACGCGAGGGTTTGTCCATGAGTGTTCTCCTCGATATTCGTGGGTTGAACGCGGCTAGTCGAGGCGAAGGTTTGCTTCGCGCACGACCTTGCCCCACTTCTGGGTTTCGCTTTGGAGGTATTCGGCGAATTTCTCGGGGGGATCGCCGATGGCATCGAACCCCAGTGTCGCCATGCGCGACTTGACGTCTGCACGCGCCAGCAGCTTCATGGTTTCGGCGTTCAACCGATCGACGATGGCCCGCGGTGTGGCCGCGGGTGCCAGCAGACCATGCCAGACGTCGATGGCGTACCCGGGTACGCCGGATTCGGAGACGGTCGGCAGGTCGGGGGCCGCCGGGGTCCTCGTGCGACCTGCGACTGCAATGGCTCGCAGCCGGCCGGACTTGAAATGCGGCATCGTTGCAATGATGCTCGCCGCCGAGACCGAAACGCGGCCGCCGACGAGGTCCAGCATGGCCGGGGCGGTTCCTTTGTAGGGCACGTGGGTGATCCTTGTGCCCGTCATCGTCTTGAGGAGCTCGAGCGCAAGGTGCTGAGAGCTTCCGTTGCCTGAGGAAGACCAGAGGATCTCGTTCGGGTGCGCGCGGGTCAGCGCAAGGAACTCCTTGATGTTGCGAACGGGCAAGGAGGGATGCACGACCACCACGAATGGGACCGTGAGAATCAGCGTGACCGGGGTGAAGTCTCGAATCGCATCGAAGGAGAGCTTGTACAGATGGGGGGTAATGGTGTGTCCCGGGGATGCCATGACAAGCGTGTATCCGTCCGGGGCTGCGCGGGCGGCTGCCTCGGTGGCGATCGTCCCGCCGGCACCGGGGCGATTGTCGACGACCACGCGCTGGTTGAACGCTTCGCCGAGCTTCTCGCCCACGAGCCGGGACGACTGATCCACACCGCCGCCGGGACCGAGCGGTACGATGATGCGCAGCGGCTTCGTGGGATAAGTCTGGGCGGTCGTGACGCCGCTCCACAGGCATGCGGCGAAGCATAGGGGCAGCAGGGTACTGCGAGTCGGACGGCTCACTGCAACTCTCCTCCAGAGCAGGCACTCTTCTTGTATAACCGAGTTGGATGTTGGCACGGAGGCTCGCTTGCCTCCCCACGACTACGTGGCATTCATCGTGGCTTCGATTATTCACGATTCGTCGCCCGTGAGAAAGCGCAAGCGCGGGGGCGCGTTCGATCGGCGAACATCGAGACCGAACACGATAACAAATGGGTCTCTGGTCCGTGTGTCTGCGATTGCCATCTTTGCACTGCCACTGCTGCCAGTGCAAAATGTTGAGGACTTCGAGGCTGGTTATCCGGAATTTTCCAGGAGGCGACATGCGGATTCACAACATCTATACCGACGAGAACGGCGAAACACATTTCCGCGATATCGAAGTGGAGTGGGCGGAGGAGCGGCGCGGCAGTCGGCTATCGGCGCGAATGCCTGCCAACGGCATCATCTTTCGAGAGACGAAATCGGACAATACGGTGGATTGGCACACCGCGCCCCGACGACAATACATCGTCAATCTGCAGTCCGGCGTGAAGATAACGGTGAGTGACGGGGAAACACGGATCATCGGGCCGGGTGAAGTACTGCTGGCCGAAGACACGACGGGGAAGGGACATCTTTCCGAGGGGTTGGAGGGGGTGCGGCTAAGCTTGTTCATTCCTGCTGAATGACTGTCTCAACGGCTGCGCCGGGGCGATCGATTCGGGAGATCGACAGCTGACATATCGGGCGCTTGTTTTGCGCAACGATGATGCATGTTATGCCGATTCGGTGTGATGCCTCAATTGGTCGCGGGATCGAACTTTTGCGGTGCTTCGATGGTCGCAAATCCGATGCCCAGCCAGGTCGTCATCGTTCCCCGAAAGCAGGAGACAATCCATGCCAGCAAGCCGCATCTTCGGACTAACGGCCGGCGACAGTATCGATCGCGAGCCGCGTTTGAAGGAGGTCGTCATGGGATTGCACTGGGATCCTCCCGTCGACGCGCGGCCCGACCGACCGGCGGACCTGGATGCGCTCTGTCTGCTGCTCGATTGCGATGGCCAGGCATTGGAGATCATCCATCCGGGGCACACGCGCAGCCTGGACGGCAGTGTGATCCATACGGGGGACTCGCGCACCGGCGCAAGTCACTGGGATGACGAGAGGATATTCGTGTTTCTGGAAGCGCTTCCCAGTAGTGTTTCCAAAGTGTCCTTCCTCGTGTCGAGTGCCGCCGGCGTATCCTTCGATGCGATTCCGGGCGCAAGCTGTCATGTGAGCGATCCGATAAGTGACATGCCCTGGGTTCGTGTCGACCTGACGACGCTTTGCGGGCAAACGGTCCATACGGTCGCGGTGCTGTGTCGGGATGCCGCCGGGTGGCGCTTTTCGACGGAGCCCCTGACGGATGACGGATTGCGATACGCGGATCTGGCGATGAGGGCGCGGTCTGCCAAGTAACCCACGCCGCTTCAACGGAGAACCCGCATCGCCGCGCCCCCTGCGTGGAAATCCGTCGCACAGCGGATGTATTCTTCCAACGGTCTCCGACAGCGGGGCGGGTCGGTGCCTGCCGCGCTTCCCGCTAAGGCTGTCGTTCCGCCCAACGTCAATCGTCACAAGCAGTATTCGCAGCCCGGGAACGCCATGTCCAAACTTCGCGTGGAGAGCTTCACGATATCACTGGACGGATTCGGTGCCGGTCCGAACCAGGACCTGGACAACCCGCTCGGGGAGGGCGGCACGTCGCTACACGGTTGGGCCGTTTCCACGCGCACGTTCCAGAAGCAGGTGTTTGGCGCCCAGGGCGGATCGGAAGCGGGTATCGACGAAGCTTTCGCGGCTCGCGGCTTCAGGAATATCGGCGCCTGGATTCTCGGCAGGAACATGTTCGGCCCGATCCGTGGACCCTGGCCGGATGAGAGTTGGCGGGGTTGGTGGGGAGAGAACCCTGTGTATCATGTCCCTGTTTTCGTTCTCACGAACCATGTGCGTCCACCGCTGATCATGGAAGGCGGGACGACCTTTCACTTTGTGACCGAGGGCATTGACGCAGCGTTGGCTCGAGCCCGCGAAGCCGCCGATGGCAAGGACGTCCGTGTGGGTGGCGGAGTCAATGTAATCCAGCAGTATCTTC
>JBIKKL010000587.1:0-3501 GCA_044360365.1 Burkholderiales bacterium
GTCAAACGAGGGATGGGCGCGAAAGCGACGACGCACAAGCTCTACTTTCTCATGTCGCTGGCGACCGGCCTCGAGATCGACTGGACGGGTGATCCGATCTGCGCCGAACGCGCGGTTGCGCTCGGTCTGGCCAACGAGATGGTGCCGAAGGGCAAGAGCCTCGAGCGCGCCGTGGAGATCGCTCGCAGTATCGCCCGCCGGCCGCTGCCCTATCTCCAGTACCACAAGGAACGCGTGTTGCAGAGCTTGGGCGTACCGCTGAGTTATGCGCTGGCGATGGAGCAGCGCTTTCCGCCGCATGAATGCGCCGAGTATCGTGCGGGACTGCAGGCGAGTCTGTCGGCGGGCCTTCCGGGCTGGTCGGGTGTCGCGTGAAGGCGAACGCAATGTCTTCGCTCAGCACACGAGTCGACCACGGTGTATTGACGATCGAACTCGCGCAAACGCCGTGCGGCAATGCGTTGAACCGTGCAATGCAAACTGAGCTGATCGCCGCCTGGAACGCCTTCGAGGATGACGAGAGCCTGCGCGTGGCGGTGCTCTGCGGCTCGGCTGAAGTGTTCTCCATCGGCCACGATGTCGCCGAACTCGCGGCGGATCCATCGGTATCTCCGGTGCCGGATATCGATCTCTATCCGCTCCATCTGAGCAAGCCGGTCATCGCCGCGATCGACGGGCCCTGTTACGGGCTCGGGTTCGAGCTTGCACTGGCGTGCGATCTGAGGGTTGCCGGAGAGGAAGCGACGTTCGGGTTCGTCGATACGAATCTGCACGTGCCTTTCCGCGTAGCCTCCGTGCTTCTGCCGCGCATGACGCTGCTCGGTACCGCGGTGGATCTGATCTGCTCCGGCGCCCGCATCGGAGCCGCACAAATGCGGGAGATCGGTCTCGTCAGCGAACTGGCCGCGAAAGGTCGATCGCTTCCTGGCGCTTTGGAACTTGCGCACGTCATCACGCGGCGATTCGGCCCAGGTCGGGATGTGCGCAAACAGGAGATCCTGGCATTGTCGGGGGTGCCGCTGCCAGCCGCCATGCAATCGGCGCGGCGGCTGCGCTAGCGCACCGAAGTTCGTGATTGGGGCGCGTTGTCCGCTCGGTCCGGAGGAGTACGTCATGTTCAGCAGAGCCCTCGAGGCCTACAGCATCGAAGACCTTCGGTTGTTGGCGAAGAAGCGTTTGCCGCACGGCATATTCGAATATGTCGACGGTGCTGCCGAGGATGGCATCGCAAAGGCCCATAACCGCGAGGTCTATCGCTCGCTGAAGATCAAGCATCGGGTGCTGAAGAATGTCTCGCAGCGATCGACTGCGACGGAGATCTTCGGCAGGAAGCTCGCGATGCCTTACGCCATCTCGCCCACAGCATCGGCCGGGCTCATGAGTGAGGGTGGCGAGGTGGCGCTTGCGCGGGCTGCGAGGAGGATGGGCGTACCCTGCACCGTGGCAACGCTTTCGCTCACGCCGATGGAAGAAATCTACGAGGCGGCGGGCGGCAACCTCTGGTGCCAGCTTTACATGTGGGTCGACATCGGCATGCGCATGCGCTTCGTCGAGCGCATCAAGGCGGTCGGATTCGAAACCCTGCTCGTGACCGTCGACGGCTCCGTAGGAGCGAACCGTGAGCACGACAAGCGCAATGGCTTTTCCATGCCGCTGCGCTATTCGCCCAGGCTCATTGCTCAGGTCCTCGCCAACCCGGGATGGTGCATGCGCGTGCTGGCGCCCCAGTATCTCAAGCGTGGCCCGTTCAGGAAGGCCAACTATCCGCCGGAGCTGTCGAGCAAGCTCACCGACAAGGCAAGCGACCACGAACTGACCAAGACCGACACGCAGTGCTGGGACGACATCAAGCGCATCCGCGACATGTGGCCGGGCAATCTGCTGGTCAAGGGGCTGCAGTGCTGGGAGGACGCGGTCTTGGCCGCCGATTACGGTCTCGATGGTGTGGTGCTGTCGAATCACGGCGGCCGCTATCTGGATTCCGCGCCTGCGCCGCTGCAGCTCGTGCCGGAGGTGCGCCGTGCGGTGGGCAGTCGACTGAAGATCATCATCGACAGCGGCGCGCGACGCGGTGCGGATCTCGTCAAGGCCATGGCGATGGGGGCCGATCTCGTGATGTCGGGGCGCCCGACCCTCTACGGCTGTGCCGCCGCCGGCGAGGCCGGCGCCTACCGCGCCCTCGAGATCTTCCAGACCGAGATGGATCGCATCATGGCGCAGCTCGGACTGAACAGCGTCGACGAGATTACGCCGGACATCTTCTGGAATCCGCCCGACTGGGTGCCGAAACCGACGCCCGTTCGTAGGGTGCTCGAAGAGATCGGAACGCAATTGTCCGGGGGCTGAATGGCGTCGGTCTGGGCCACACCGGAGATGATCGAGAAGGAGGGGGGCATGGTCACGCGTCGTGTATGGAAGAGTTTGCTGGGTGCGGCCGCCGTTGCAGCAAGCGCGTGCGCGGGCGCACAGGAGAAGGGCCTCAACTACCCGGTGCGCCCCATCCGCATCATCATTACCGTGGCGCCGGGGGCCGGCGCCGATCTCGTGGCCCGAACGACGGCCCAGATCTTGATGGATCGCTGGGGGCAGAATGTGGTGGTCGATCCGCGTCCCGGCGGAGGCGGCGTGATCGCGACCGAGGTGCTCTACAAATCCCAGCCCGATGGCTACACGATCCTGCAGACCGGTGACGGGTTGGTGCTGCAGACGATCGGGAAGCGCGTTTCGATCGATGTCGGCAAGGAGTTCGACCCCGTCGTCAGTTCGACCGCGCAACCCTATATTCTGGTGGCGAATCCCAATGTCGCCGCTACCAGCATCAAGGAACTCGTCGCGCTGTCGGCGGCGAAGCCGCTCACCTATGCGGGCAGCGCCGGGATAGGCGGTTCGGTCCATCTCGGCATGGAACGGTTGGGGCGGGTTGCGGGAATGCGGCTGCGGCACGTGGCCTACAAGGGCAGCGCGCCAGCTTTGCTTGCAGTCATGGGCGGCGAGATCCAACTCGTTGCTTCGAGTGTGATGTCTGCGACTGCAGCGATACGCACCGGCAAGGTCCGCGGCATCGCATCCTTGGGGCCCAGGCGGGCGATCTCCCTGCCGGAACTGCCGACTGCCGTCGAGCAGGGATTGCCGGCGGGTTTTCGCGTGGCGAATCGCTACAGCCTGTATGTGCGCAAGGGCACGCCGCAACCGATCATGGATGCCATCCACCGCGCGGTGAGCGAAGGCATCGTCGCGCCGCAGGTCGCGCAACGACTTGCCGCCGATGGTACCGAGCCCGCTGAACGCATGACGCAAAACGAGTTGCGCGCGGATCTGCAGCGCATCCGGGGCCAGTTCGAGCAGCAGGTGAAGGAGCTGGGGATCACGTTCTAGCAGGCTGTCGGACTGGATTTCGCGCGCTGCGTTGTGCCCAGAACGAGCGCAGGTTAGGCGCTCGGCGCAGTCCAATATCGCGAATATTGGCAAGACGAGCAACGACGCATGCGCTCGTTCTGGGCA
>JBIKKL010000588.1:0-3489 GCA_044360365.1 Burkholderiales bacterium
CAGATCTATACCTGCTTGTTTGCAACGGCCGGCCACGATCTGCGCGCGCTGCTGCGCAAAGGCGCGACAGACGATGAAATCAGCCGCTTCGTCGAGGGCGTGTGGAACCGCCGAGAGGACCGCTATTCCGAGATCCGAACGCTCGCCACACCGCAGCGGCGCAAGGTCGAGATGTCCTACATCGGCGGCTGAGCCTGTGCAGGCATATGGTCATGCAATCAACCGACGAATGACATGACTCAACGTCCCCAACTCACCTGTGCATCGCGTGCGCCGACCGTTGAAGTTCCTTCGATCAACGAGCGGGGCGAGCGTCTGTCGACGCCGATCGCGGGCGAGTTCCCGCTGACCCTCTATCTCGACAAACGCGAACTCGTCACCCTCATGACCCTCGGACAGCACCCCGAAGCGCTCGCGATCGGGTATCTGCGCAATCAGCGTCTGGTGCATGCGATCGAGGAGATCGCATCCGTTCATGTCGACTGGGACGTCGACGCCTGCGCCATCACGACCCGTTCCACCATCGCAAATCTCGATGCCAGACTCGCCAAGCGCACCGTCACGACCGGCTGCGGACAAGGCACGGTATTCGGAAACCTGATGGACGAAATCGACGGTATCGAATTGCCGCCCGATCGGGTCCTTACCGAATCGACGTATTACGCGCTGATGGACAACGTGCGTCGATTCGATACGGTGTACAAGGCAGCCGGCGCCGTCCATGGTTGTGCCCTCGCGCAAGGCTCGGAGATCCTCCTGTTCGTCGAGGATGTCGGACGCCACAATGCCGTGGACGCCATCGCTGGACAAATGTGGCTCGACGGGATCGAGGGGCAGGACAAGATTTTCTATACGACGGGGCGCCTGACTTCGGAGATGGTGATCAAGTGCGCGCAAATGGGTATTCCCTTTCTCGTCTCGCGCTCGGGCTTGACGCAGATGGGCTACCAGATCGCCCAGCGCATCGGCATCACCATGATCGGACGCGCGACGGGGCGGCACTATCTGCTCTTTACGGGCGAGGATCACTTTGCGCGAAATTTGGCTGAAGTCTCGTCGCCGCCCGAGGATGGGCGGCAATGAGCGAACCGCCGAAAATTTCCGGTCTGATTCTCGCGGGCGGCCAGGGGCGTCGCATGGGCAGCGTCGACAAGGGGCTGCAACTGCTGCGCGGACGACCGATGATGGCCTGGGTCCTGGAACGGTTCGGTCCCCAGGTGGCGGAGGTCTTGATCAGCGCCAATCAGAACCTCGATCGATATGCAACGTTCGGCCCCCCCGTGCTTCCCGATGAAATTGGCGGGTTTGCGGGCCCCTTGGCTGGATTGGAGCGAGGGATGAGCGCTGCCGCCTTCGATCTGATTGCAACCGCGCCTTGCGATTCCCCGTTCTTGCCCGACGATCTTGTCGAACGACTTTTTTCGCGGCTCGACGCGACATCGGCGGATCTGGCCGTTGCACGCACCGGCACCCAGTCGCACCCCGTGTTCTGCCTGTGTCGGCGAGCACTGCACCCGCATTTGCGCAACTTTCTTGCGTCCGGAGGGCGAAAGATCGATGCCTGGTATGCGGATTTGCGCGTCGTGGAAGTCGCTTTCGACGACGAGCCCGCAGCGTTCAGTAACATCAATACCCTGCCGGAACTGCAGGCTCACGAACTGGGTGGCGCGCCCCCAGACTTCAGCGGCTGATCTCCTCGATCGCGACCGGTCCGCGAATCGTCCCCGGTATCTCGATGCCACCGAAGGGCTCCGGCCTGGCGATATGGAAACCCTGCGCATAGTCGACCCCCAGCGCGCACAAGCGATCGAGGGTCGCCTGGTCTTCCACGATTTCGGCGACTGTCTGCATCCCGAGTATGTGTGCGATGCGATTGATTGCCTCGACGATGGCGCAATCCATCTCGTCGCTCGCCATGTCCTTCACGAAGGTCCCGTCGATCTTCAGAAAATCGACCGGCAGGTACTTCAGGTAGGCGAACGAGGACATGCCGATGCCAAAATCATCCAATGCGAAACGGCAGCCCAGGGCCTTCAGTTCGTGCATGAGTTCCGCAGCCTTGGTGAGATTGGAGATCGCCGTCGTCTCGGTAATTTCGAAGCACAGCAAACTGGGCGGCACGGGATGGATTGCCAATTGGCGGCGGAGGAATTCCGGGAAACTCGAATCGTCGATACTGGGCCCCGAAAGATTGACCGAGTACATGCCGGCGTCCGGCGCGATCGACGATGTCGTCGATCGAAGTCGAGCGGATAGCACCCGCAGCACCTCCGTGACGACGAACCGGTCGATCGCCGTGAGCAGGTTGTAGCGCTCGGCCGCGGGAATGAACGCCATCGGTGGAATCAGTTCGCCGTCGGCGCCGCGCAGCCGGATCAACACCTCGAAGTGCGGCGACGACACAGCTTCCTTCAACGGTCGAATGTACTGCTGATACAGTACGAAGTCGCGATTCTCGAACGCGTTGCTCAGTCGCGAAATGATGTGGGGCTCGCCCACGTCCCGCTGAACGTTCAGCTGCGGTCGGTGCACCTGGACGCGGTCCCGCCCCTTGTTCTTCGCCTCGTAGCAACACGCATCGGCTGCAGTCAGTACGTCCGCAAGGTTCCCGATCGTGGCGTCGATCGGGACGAGTCCGATGCTTGCACCCACGGTGAAGGATTTTCCTTCCCAGGCGAAGCGAAAATCCCGGACCACTTCGCGTATGCCGTTGGCGATGCGAAGGCCCTGATCGAGCGGGCAGGTCTCCAGGAGTGCGGCGAATTCATCGCCACCGACCCGTGCCAGCGTGTCGCTGCCCCGGATCTTCGTGCCCATCACCTTCGAGAGATTTCGCAGCAGTTCGTCGCCTGCTGCGTGACCGCAGGAATCGTTGACTGTCTTGAACTTGTCGAGATCGATGTAGAGGAGTACGTGCTGTTTGCCTTGATTCCGGGCCGTTTCGACCAGCCCACCCAAGCGGCGTTCGAGTTCGCGCCGATTCACCAGCCCGGTCAGGGAATCATGACTTGCCTGCCAGGAAAGCTGCTGCGCCAGGGCGCGCAGCTGCGAGACGTCGTGAAACACCACCGCGTACCCAGCATGCCCCTGCGACTCATCGCGAATCTCCGACACGGAATCGTGTACGGATGCTTCTTCCCCGCTGCGGGAAACAAGGCGCACCGAGGATCGGCCTGGATCGGCAGGATCCCGATCGGAAGGCGGCCCGCTGGCAATGTAGTCAAGCGGCATCCGCGTATGCTCATCGATGATCCGATACACGGCATGCATCGTCTTTCCCATGGCGTCGTCTGCCGACCAGCCCGTGAGCTGTTCGGCAGCGGCATTGATGAAGACGATTCGACCGTCGGCGTCCGTGGCGATGACGCCTTCGCGCAATCCGGCCAATGCGGACCATGCGCGATCCGGGGCTTCACGATAGGCCCGCTCGATGCGGCGGAAGTGCAGGAGAAGCAACCACGCGGTACCGACGAGAACGAGGCAAAGTGC
>JBIKKL010000589.1:0-3478 GCA_044360365.1 Burkholderiales bacterium
GCGCTCCAGCGAAACAGGTGCGTTGCAGTCATCGGCCCGATGATGAGCGGCGGCATGTCCTGGCCGATCTGCACATCGCCGTAGTAGGTTTGCTTCTTGTCCCTCAATTCCTGCGCAGTTGTCATTGTTGATCCTCAGCGCCGTAGTTGGGATGCGCGCAGGATGCAAAGCACCGCGCCGTCCTGATTGGTGTACGTGATTTCGGTCGTCACGACGAGAAAACGAGTGCCGTCCTTGCCCACGCGCTCCTTGATGTCGGCGTACTTGGACTGCTGATAGATCTTGTCGCCCAGCTTCGGATACTGCAGCAGCTCGATCTCATTGCCACCGTTCAGGATCCGCAGAAGATGCGTGGGCACATCGGGGAGACCGCCGCGGGTCTCCGGCGTGCGAACGCCGCCGATGCCATCCGAGTGCGGGTTCTCGGCGAAGGCACGGGTGACCGGATCGTCGGAGCCCGGACGGGCGCGGCGACCGATGTACGTGCAGTAGATCGGCGGCGTGATGACGGCGCCGAATTTGGTCGACTTGGCGAACTCGTCGTCCCAGTAGCGGGGATCCGGATCCATGATGGCTTGCGTGAAGATACGCAGGCCTTCGCGTTCGATGCCCCAGGCGAAGCTCGCCTCGAACTTCTCCCCCGTCGCGCCGATGACCGCTTTGACTGCATCGGTCAGGACGCTTTCACCTGTTGCAGGTGCGTTGCTCATGCAGCAGCCTCCTTGGTTTGCTCAATCGCTTCCTTGATGTCCTTGACCTTCGGGAAGAAATCTTCCTGCCACGGCCAATTGCCGTTGACCTCGTACACGGGCAGACCCTTTTCGAGGCGCTCGAGATACGGACTCGCGATGGGCTCGGACCACGGGACGATGCCGCCCTCGTAGGCCTTCGGGCCCAACATGAAGTGTTTCGCCTGCTGCAGCGTTTCGACGAAAGGCGCGTTGGCGTTGAAGAGACGCTCCTTCTTCGTGGGCCGCGGACCCGCACGCGACACGTGCCCCCATGCGTTGCGCCCGAGGATCTCCTCGAGCATCCAGCAGCACTCGATCAGCTTGTCGAGATTGACGCCGGTCTCGATGCCCATGCCTTCGAGCATGTGCATGAAATCTTCGGTCGCCATCATGCCGGTGGCCTGGCCGTTGCCGCAGTAAGGACAGCCGCCGACGCCGCCGAGAGTGCCTTCCATGCTGAGGGTGTGACGGTCGTCGAGTGCGCGTATTGCAGCGTAGGCGGAGGTGATTGCCATGCCGCGGCTGTTGTGCAGGTGCGCGCGGAAATCGGTGATGTCGGGCCACATTTCGCGGATGCGGCCGAAGATCTCCTCGACCTTGGCGGGGTGGGTCCAGCCCATGGGATCCCCGACGGAGACGGAGGTGACCTTGATGCCCGCGGCGTCCCAGAGTTCGTGCTGCTTCTTGAGGAACGTCATCGTGACGTCGACCGAGAAGTCGCCGAGGAAGTTCGAGCCGAACGTCGCGTTGGTGCCGATGCCGGCCGCGGTGGCGCCGTTGGCTTTGGCCAGGGCCACCGTCTTCGCCCACGATGACATCTCGCGCATCTGCGAACGATTGTAGTTGCGGCGCGCGAAGACATCGCACTGGTGCACCATGAGCCGGGGCAGGCCGCGACCCTGCTTGATCGTCAGCGGCGGAGAGAAAGCCTTGGCGCGCTCAACCCCGCGTTCGTTCGGGATCATGGCCGTGTAGGTGACGCCTTCCGCGGGTTTGAACTTGGCGAGCACCGCTTCGATGTTCTTCATCTGCGGCGTGTACTTCGGGCTCACGAAGGAGCCGACGACAATGTTCTTGAGACCGGTTTCGGAGAGCGCGTTCAGCAGTTCGGCTTTCGCTTCGACCGGGATGTTTGCATCCTCGATCTGCATGCCTTCGCGCATGACTTCTTCGACATAAACAATCTTCGGATACCGCACAGCCATGAATGTCTCCCGAGGTAGGCCGTTCGTGAGCGAACGATGTGAAGCGGACCGCCGTGCGCGCCGAAATTCGATCGTGAACCCGATGCATGAGGCGGCCGCAAATCGTCGTCGATTGCATCATGCGATCCGCGGCATTGTCAACCGCCGGCGCGCGTGTTCTCCTATGAAAATGGAGCCAATGTCCAGCTGGTGGAAATCGCTCCGACGGAGCAATTTCGAGTGGACGTTCGCGTGCAGATTGTGAACCGATCACGCGTGCGCTGTGGTATCTTCCGAACGAACTGACGACTAGCGCAGCGCGAACAATTACCGTCCGAAAGGGCGGCGCCCATGCAGCGCGGATTCAATCCGTTTCGGCCGCAAGCCGTCGTACCGCAGTTATCCTGACCGTATCTGTATCTGCAAGCAATACGACAGTGCAGTTGATCTCATCCTTCGATACCTGCTGCCCTCGGGCCGTCACACGGTTGGAGCAGACGCCGGTCGGCCTGGCCCGCGATGCTGCGATGCTGCTCGCGCCGCCTGGCGCGACTAAGCTGCGTTTGCCGGCAGCGTACCTCCGAAGTGCTCGGGCTCGGTATCGAACCTGTATCGGTCGCCGCGCCGGTTCCTTCGAGCGCTGTTCGCATTTCCAAGAACCGCAACACGAGATTTGCCAAACATGATTCCTCCGGCTTCACTCGACGACATCAAGGTGCTCGATCTCAGTCAGGGCGTCGCGGGGCCGCTGGCCGCAAAAATTCTGGCCGACTTCGGGGCCGACGTGATCAAGATCGAGCCTCCGGCGGGCGATCTCGCGCGCCGTCTGGAGCCTTTCGCCGGCAATGAACCGCATCCCGAGAAGAGCCTCCTGTTCCTGCTCGCGAATCTCAACAAGCGCGGGATGAAGCTGGATATCGAGCAGGAGGAGGGCAAGGCACTACTTCGTCGCCTGGCGCGCGAGTGCGACGTCATCGTCGAGAGTTTCAAGCCGGGCTACCTCGCCTCCCTGGGCCTCGATTACGAAGCGCTCGCCGCAGAGAACCCGGGCCTGATCATGTTGTCGATCACGCCCTTCGGGCAGACGGGGCCCTATGCCGGCTGGGAAAACGAAGAAATCGTCACCTACGCCCTGAGCGGCATCATGAGCATCAGCGGCATGGCCGACCGCGAGCCCATCAAGCACGGCGGTATACAGTCGCAATACGAGGGCGGCTACACCGGTGCCGTCGGCATCCTGACGGCTCTCTACGCGCGCGATGTGCACGGCGAGGGGCAGCAGGTCGATCTTTCGCTGCAGGACGTCGTGGCGTCGACGCTCATCATTCATCAGCCGCTCTATAGTTGGGCGGGAGGCGTGGCGGGGCGCGCACCGAGCATCGGCCGCGGCTCGGGTCAGGTGCAGCCGTGCAAGGATGGCTATTTTGTCTGGCAGCCGGGCGGTGGGGCCGAATGGCCCGACATCGCGGAGTTTTTCGAGCTGCCCGAGTTCAAGGATTCGAAGTTCGACACGCTGACCGGGCGCACGAAGAACGCTGCAGAACTCGACGAACTGGTGTTGAA
>JBIKKL010000590.1:0-3477 GCA_044360365.1 Burkholderiales bacterium
GCCTCAGCGACAAAAGTGTCGAAATCGGCGTCAGACGCGAAGGAAACCACAGCCAGGTTGGACACCTGGCGAGGATTTCCGACAAAGTATGGCGCCGATTCTCGGCGCTTTTGTTCAGCGAATTTCTGACTCAGGACACTACGACTGCGTCGACCACGCGAGACGAATGCCGGCGAAGGCGTCCGTGCGGTCCGGCGTATAGAAATTGCGCCAGCGCGTACTGACCAGGCGGGATCGCGTCGCGTAGGAACCACCCCGGAGCACGCGGTGGTCCCCGAACCACGGCTGAGAGTACTCCTGGTACGGGCCCGGTTCGAAGCCGGGATACGGCCCGAAGTTCGTCGACGTCCACTCCCAGACATTGCCGAGCATCTGTCGCAAGCCGGCACGCGAATCCGTCGCGGGCAGCGCACTCGGATCGATCACGCGCCCGAACGCCAGGTCGAGATTGGCGGGGCTCGACGCCTCCAATCCGCCGCCCCAGGGAAATCGATCG
Source organism: Burkholderiales bacterium (assembly GCA_044360365.1). Taxonomy (GTDB): domain Bacteria; phylum Pseudomonadota; class Gammaproteobacteria; order Burkholderiales; family WYBJ01; genus WYBJ01. The sequence goes on from JBIKKL010000590.1 coordinate 497, forward strand.
TCTGCCTCGGAAAGCCCCCAGCGGGCCGCATACTCCCATTCCGACTCGGTGGGCAAACGCGCGCCGCGATAGGCCGCGTACGCCTCCGCCTCGTATGCACTGACGTGCACCATGGCGTGATCGACATCTATGGGCGCCCAGCGATCGAACGAGCGCGCAAGCCAGGTCGTGCCGTCACGGCGCCAGTGCAGCGGGCCGTCGATCCCTCCGTCCAAGCGCCACCTCCAGCCCGGCTCGCTCCACCACTGCCGATTCGAGTAGCCACCGGCCTCGATGAACTCGCGAAACTCGCCCTGCGTGACGGTCCCGGTCGCCAGTTCGAAGGGGGCCACTGCCACCTCGTGACGCTGCATCTCGTTGTCGAAGACGAAATCGCGCCCGGGCGCGGCGCCGAGCAGCATCCTCCCCCCTTCGAAGGCGACGCGCTTGCGATCCAACGAGATGCTCGGCGGCAAAGCACGCGGTGATGGGAAAACCGGCGCGGCAAGCGCCAATGTCTGCAGCGACATGCGGTACGCCTCGGCGTGCATGTCTTCATGATAGAGCGACAGCAGCGGGAAGTACGGATCGAACGTTTCGTCGGCGTGTTCGATACGCTCGATCGTCGCGTCGAGGACTCGGCGCAGATAGTCGTTCACGGTCGGCCAGGTGAGCCGAGGCAAGTCCCAGCGCGCCGTGTGCGCAATGAGCGCCGAGTTGAGCATCGGATCTGCGTCGTCGAGCAACGAAGGCTTTCGCGGTGCACCCGCATCCCAACGCAGGCACCAGTGCTCCTGGAACCACGCCACGTGTGCGAGTTCCCAAAGCGGGGGATTTACCGTGCGCGCATACGGAAAACGCCTTGCCTGCTCGTCCAGGTTCGCATAGGCGGCGAGCGTATAATCGCGGGCGTCGTTCAATGCCGCAATCAGCCGACTCTTTTCGCGCAACTCACGCATTTGAATCCTCCGTCGATCCTCATCGTCACGCCGTACGCCGCCGCGGCAAACAACGGCAATGTTCGCACGGCCCAGCGCTGGGCCGATCTCCTCGCACCGCACTTCCAAGTCATTGTACGCACCCCGGCCGACGGCATGCCCGATGCCGACGTGCTCATCGCGCTACATGCTCGTCGAGGTCATCCGGCGCTCCTCGAATGGCGCCGGCGCGAAGTGTGCAAACCTGCGATCCTCGCACTCACCGGCACGGATCTTTACCACGACATCCCGGTATGCGACGCCGCCGCGCTCGAGTCCCTGACACTCGCGGATCGGCTGATCGTCCTGCAGGAACGGGGAATCGCCGCTTTGCCCGGGGCGTTTCGCGACAAGGCTCACGCCATCTATCAGTCCGCGCCATCCTTGCCGCCGTATCGCAAGACATCGCGGCGTTTGCGCGCGCTCTTCGTCGGTCATCTGCGCGAAGAAAAAGACCCCTTCACCTTCATCCGTGCGGCGGCCGAACTGCGCAACCGTGGAACCATCGAGTTCCGGCTCGCGGGCGGAGTACGCGATCCCGCTCTGGAAGTCCCATTGCGCGCACTGCTCGCCGAAGCGCCGAACGTACGCATGCTCGGCGCACTCGACCATCGCATCACGCGCGAGCACATTCGACGCTCGCATCTGCTCGTCGTGCCCTCGCGCATGGAAGGCGGTGCGAACGTGATCGTCGAAGCCGTCGTCAGCGGCACCGCCGTGCTGGCCAGCAACTGCGACGGCAATATCGGCATGCTGGGCGATGACTACGCGGGCTACTTTTCTGTAGGCGACCCGCTGGCGCTCGCCCGACTGGTTGCCCGCTGCCGCGCCGAGCCGCCCTTTCTGCAGCACCTGGCTGACCAATGTCAGGCCCGAGCACCGCTGTTCCAGCCCGCGGCAGAACGCAACGGGCTGCTAGCTGTCATTGCACCGCTGGTTGCTCATTGCGACTAGCGTTGCCGGCTCGTCGCGCGAAGGCGTGCTCGGTGCACGCTCGACCCAACGCGATCATCTCCTTCGCGCGCCAGAACTCGTAGTACGCGCACGCATTGCGGGGCACCTCGATCGTGATGTCGGGCGAGTAGGCTGCCATCTTCAGCCGTGCGATCGTGGTCTGCATCGCTTCCATCGCGGCGAACATCACCTCGCTTGCGCCGAGCGAAGGCGTTGCAGGAACGTCGTTCCCGGGGAAAATGCTCTCGACGAAGCGATGGATGCGTGCGCCGTAGCCATCGCTCGGGGCAGGCGGCGCTGCGACGGAAGGCGTCATTTCTGCAGCCGCTCGCGCGCACAGGTCGACGGCGATGGTGAGATCGGTCGTGTCGTTGAGGGTCGGCGCAATGGGAATCGGGTTGACGACAGCCCCGTCGAGCAGCCGGCGTCCGTCTCGAATCGCAGGCATGAACACGAGCGGGATCGCGATCGAGGCCCGAATTGCATCGAAGAGTTTGCCCTCCCGCAGCCAGACTTCCTTGCCGGTATCGAGGTCCGTCGCGACGGCCGTATAAGAGACTGGGAGATCCTCGATGCGGCAATCACCGATCAGATCCCGCAGCACGCCCATGATCCGGTCGCCCTTGATGAAGCCGCCGCGCCCGAACGACGGATCGAGCAGACGCAATACATCCATGCGCTCCAGCGCCAACACCCACTGGGTGTAAAGATCGAGTTTGCCGGTCGCGTAAATGCCACCGATGAGTGCGCCCATCGACGAGCCGGCAATCGACCGCACGACATACCCGCGCTCCCGCAGCCATTCGAGGACGCCGATATGCGCGTAACCACGGGCTCCGCCGCTGCCGAGCACGATCGACACCGAAACTGCATCCGCCATGCATCCACCTCGTACCCATACAAGTAGCGAGGCGATGATACCTGTGACCAGCAGCCTGTCGGACTGGATTTCGCGCGCTGCGTCAACCTTCTAGCCCTGCACGAACAGCACTCCCGTCGCAGTCGTGAAACCCAGTCCGACAGGCTGCTAGGGTCGATTTCGGCGCAATGCGGGCAGCCTGTTCCGCGGGT
>JBIKKL010000070.1:0-12454 GCA_044360365.1 Burkholderiales bacterium
CCTCTATGGAATCACCTCCTTCATCTATCGAGTGTTCATCACGTTCGTCATCGTCATCTTCATTGCAAGCCGGTTCTTTTTCGTCGGCGTGCTGCTTGCACTATGGGCCATCGTGACTCAGGTCTTCATACCCGTGGGCAAGAGTCTCGCCTTTCTCTTCAACAGTCCGGAACTCGGCCGACAACGCGGACGGGCGGTCTCCACCAGTCTGATCCTCGTACTCGTACTCGGGGCGTTGCTCTTTGCGGTGCCGGCGCCGAGTTGGACGCGTGCTGAAGGGGTGGTCTGGCTGCCCGAGGAAACCCAGGTGCGTGCAGAGGCAGAGGGTTTTATCGTCGAACTTCTCGCCGAACCGGACAGCGAAGTGGCACGCGGGCAGCCGCTCATTCGGGCCGAGGAGCCTTTCCTGGCCGCGCGGGTGAGTCTGCTCCGCGCGCAACGCGAGGAATTGCAGGTGCGCTACGATGCGCTCATCACCGTCGATCGGGCACAGGCCGCTACGGTGCGCGAACAACTCGTGGCAGCGGACGCAAATCTTCGCCGCGCGCGCGAACGGGAACAGGAGCTCATCTTCCGCAGCCCTGCGAACGGCCGTTTCGTGATACCGAGCCCGGGGGATCTGCCCGGCCGCTTCGTGAACAAGGGCCAGCTCGTCGGCTACGTGGTCGCTTCGAAGGAGGTGACGGCACGCGTCGTCGTGCCCCAGGACGACATCGGTATGGTCCGTCAGTCGACCCGAGGGGTGGAAGTGATGCTTGCGGCATGGGGCTCCGAGCCCGTGCCCGGCAGGATCAGGCGCGAGGTGCCCGGCGCCTCGCTGAAGCTGCCCACTCCGGTGCTCGGTTCAGCCGCCGGCGGGCCGATTCCTGTCGATCCCCGCGACGCCCAGGGTATGACAGCCTTGCGCCAGACCTTCCAGCTCGAACTCGTCCTGCCGGCCGAAGTTCGCTCGGAATACATCGGCGCCCGTATGCACGTCCGGTTCGATCACGGCTACGAGCCCATCGGGCTGCAGATTTATCGTGCGGCGCGCCGGCTCCTGCTGCGCCAGTTCAACGTCTAGTGTCCTGAGTTCAGCCATGGCGAGCACTGCCACCTTGCGGCCCGGTATTGCGCTCGGGCCCTATCCGCAGCGGGAGGATACGCGCGACGGTTGGCTCGATCGCACGGCCGCCAGCGTGGCCGGTTTCGTGCGTCAGCGCGTATACGGCCGCAATCCCGGGCACGGCGATTTTCTCGCCCTGGTGGAACGTGAGGCCCAGGGGCTCAAGGAAATGCAGGATCACGAGATCCGCGCCCGGATCCCCGAGCTGCGGCGACGTCTCTACAGTGAAGGCCTCGATGAAGCCCTCGTCGCGCGCGCTTTCGCGATCGTGCGCGAAGTCGCAGGCAGGCGGCTCGGCATTCGACCATTCGATGTGCAGCTGCTCGGCGGGCGCGTCATGCTCGAGGGCAAGGTCGCCGAAATGGAGACCGGTGAAGGCAAGACGCTCACGGCCACGCTGCCGGCCTGTGCAGCGGCCCTTGCCGGCATCCCCGTGCACATCGTGACGGTGAATGACTTTCTGGTCATGCGCGATGCCGCGTGGATGGGGCCGCTCTACAAGTTTCTCGGCCTCACGGTGGGGACGATCACCGAGGGCCTGTCACCCGAGGGGCGGCGGCAGGCCTATGGCTGCAACATCACCTACGGCACCAACAAGCAGGTCGTTTTCGATTACCTGAAAGACCGCCTGATGCTCGGGCGCGAGTTCGGACAGATGCAATTGCAGATGGAGAAGCTGTACGCCGAACATGCCCGCTCCCGGCGGCTGCTGCTGAGAGGGCTGTGCTTCGTCATCGTCGACGAAGCCGACAGTGTCCTCATCGACGAAGCGCGGACCCCCCTCATCATCTCGAACGTCGCGGACGCCACACAGGAAGAGCAGGTGTATGCCGAGGCGATCAGCATCGCGCGGCAACTCGATACGGGACTCGATTTTTCTCTTCGGCCCAGACGCCACGAAGTCGAACTGAGCGATCGGGGCAAGCATCGGCTCGCCGAACTCGCAGAACCCTACGGCGATGTCTGGATGGGGCCGCGACGACGCGAGGAACTCGTCCGACGGGCGCTAAGCGCGCTGTATCTCTTTCAGCGCGACAAGCAGTATCTCGTGCGCGACGGCAAGATCCAGATCGTCGACGAGTACACGGGGCGAGTCATGGCGGATCGTTCGTGGGAGCGGGGTCTGCACCAGATGATCGAGGCGAAGGAAGGCGTGGCGATCACCGGGCAGCAGGAGACGCTCGCCCGCATCAGCTACCAGCGCTTCTTCCGTCGCTATCTGCGCGTGGCGGGGATGACGGGGACGGTGCGCGAAGTCGGACGCGAACTGTGGTCGGTGTACCGGTTGCCGGTCGTATCGATTCCGACCAATCGCAAGGTGCGGCGGCACGCGCTGCCGGAGCGGGTCTACGCCACCGCGGAGGACAAGTGGCAGGCCATCGTCGCCTCGGTGCGCGATGTTCAGGCCGCCGGACGGCCCGTGCTGATCGGGACGCGTTCGGTCGCTGCATCCGAACACTTGAGCGAGCTGCTTCATGGCGCAGGGCTGGTACACCAGGTGCTGAATGCGCGCCAGGATCAGGAGGAGGCCGAGGTCATTGCGCGTGCGGGCGAGCCCGGCCGCATCACCGTTGCGACGAACATGGCAGGTCGCGGCACGGACATCCGGCTTGCGCCTGGCGTCGTCGAAGCCGGTGGGCTGCATGTAGTCGCCACGGAGCGGCACGACGCGCGCCGGATCGATCGCCAGCTGTTCGGGCGGTGCGGTCGCCAGGGTGATCCAGGCTCGTATCAGGTCTTCGGGTCGCTCGAGGATGAACTCGTGCGCGAGCATTTTCATCGCCACGTGCTCGCGTTCTTCGCGGCCTTCGGCGGCAAGGGTCGCGCCTTGCCCGGCGTCCTGGGGTCCTGGATCGTCGGCACGGCACAGGGCGCTGCCGAGCGACATCACGGCCGGGTGCGGCGACAACTGCTGCGCCTGGACGAGCAGTTGAGCGACCTGCTGGCGTTTACGGGGCGGGGGGAGTAGGGCGTATCGCAGCCGGGCGGCACACCCGCGCCACCGCGCTGGTGGCTGCGATGCGCCTCACAACCACCCCGCCCGTCGAAACCGCCAATAGACATATGCGCATGCCGCTGCGATCACTGCCAGCGCGGCGGGATAGCCCCACTGCCACTTCAGCTCCGGCATGACCTCGAAGTTCATGCCCCAGATTCCCGCAAACGCCGTCGCGACGGCGAAGATGCCAGCCCAAGCAGCGAGTCGTTTGGTTGTTTTGGATTCTTCGATCGTGGTCACGGAGAGATTGACCTGGATGGCGGTGCCGATCGTTTCGCGCAGACTCTCCAGTGCTGCCTGCATGCGATCCAGATGATCGTAGACGTCGCGGAAATACTCGCGGTGATTCTCGGCAAGCGGCGGGACCCGACCTCGAACCAGACGGCCCGTGTTGTCGAGGAGCGGCATCACGGCATGGCGGACCGTGGTCAGGCGCTGCTTGAGCGCATAGAGCCGGCGCAGGTTGTCGTGCGACGTACCGGGTTCGAAGATGCTGGATTCGACGGCCTCGAGTTCGTCCTCGAGGTTATCGATGACGGGAAAATAGCGGTCGACGACGGCATCCATGATGGCGTAGCGCACATAGCCCGGGCCGATCTGCAATAGATGCGGCTCGCGCTCTGCACGCTCGCGTACGCCGAGGAGCGTCTGCTGGCTATGGTTGCGTATCGAGAGTACGAAGTTCGGTCCGGCGAAGACGGCAACTTCCCCGACCTGCAGTCGTCCGTCCGGCTCGGCTTCGATCGTATGCATCACGGTGAAGAGGACATCGCCGTACTCCTCGATCTTCGGCCGCTGGTGCCCGTTGAGCGCGTCCTCGACGGCGAGTTCGTGGAGCGAGAACTCGCGCTGCATCTCGGCGATCTCTTTCGGGGTCGCGTTGCGCAGCGCCACCCAGACGAAGTGTCCCGGCCGAGCAATGTAGTCGCTGATCTGGTCGACGGCGATGTCGGCCACCCGGTGACCTTCCTTGTAGGCTGCGCAATTGATGAGCATCGAGGCCTCCCTATGGCGAGGCATGAATAATAGGCAGGCGAGCGGAAAACGCGAAACGGGCACGGTGTCGGAATCGCGTGTTCCGACATCCCCGGAAACCGTGCCTGGAACGGCTTCTTTGGGGCGATCGGCCATACCGAAACTGCATCCGGCCCAGTTTCTTGGGTAGGACTCGAGGCGGTACCGGCGCAATACGCTTAAACTTCGATCGAGGTCCCGCCCGGCAATCGAGGCGGGAAGGGATAGCCAATACGACAAGGGAGGAGTTCCGGCATGAACGACATCACAACGAACGAAGTACGGCCGCACGCTCAGGGCTCGGCCATGGTACCGAAGGCCGCGTCCGGGCGCCTGAAGAACGTGCTCTGTCTGGACGATTTCGAAGCGCCGGCGCGGCGATTCCTGCCACGCCCCGTATTCGGGTATATCTCGGGCGGCGTGGAAACCAACGCTTCCATGAACGCGAATCGCAGCGCCTTTTCCGAGTTCGAGTTCCTGCCGCGGGTGCTGGTCAACACGCGATCGCGCCACCAGAAGACGACGCTGCTCGGGCGTACGTACGATCTGCCATTCGGCTTTCCGCCCATGGGCAGCACCGCGCTGGCGGCATATCGCGGCGACTATTCGCTCGCGAAGGTCGCGGCAGACCTCAACACGGTCATGATCCAAAGCGGCGCGTCGCTTACGCCCATGGAGCAGTTGAAGGCGAGCGGGCCGACGGCCTGGTTCCAGGCGTATCTGCCGGGCGAGAACGACATCATCACGAATCTCGTGGAGCGGGTGAAGCGCGCCGGTTTCGATACCCTGGTGCTCACGGTCGACGTGCAGGTCAACTCCAACCGCGAGAACAACGTGCGCAGCGGCTACAGTTCGCCGCTCAAACCGACGTTGCGGCTTGCCTGGGACTGCATGGTCCGTCCGCGCTGGCTGGTGGGAACGTTCGGCCGCACCGTCATGAACTACGGGATGCCCCACCTGGAGAACATGGGGTTCTCCCGCATCCCCATCATGGGCAGCATGGAGCGGCCGCGCATGGCGCGCGACGGTCTCAATTGGGAACACGTGGAACTGATGCGCCGCCTGTGGCCCGGCAAGCTCGTGCTCAAGGGCGTACTGGCGAAGGAAGACGTTCGCATCGCTCGCGAAAGCGGCGTGGACGGCATCATGGTCTCGAACCACGGCGGGCGTCAGCTCGATTACACGCTGTCGCCGCTGCGCGTCCTGCCGTCGATCGTCTCGGAGGCGGGCAACATGGCGATCATGCTCGACAGCGGCGTGCGTCGCGGATCGGATGTGCTCAAGGCCATCGCGCTCGGGGCGCATTTCGTCTTTGTCGGTCGGCCGTTCCTCTATGCCGCAGCCATTGCCGGCGAAGAGGGCGTGCGGCACGGGGCGCAGCTGCTCAGGGACGAGATCAGTCGCAACATGGCGATGCTGGGCGTGAACGATCTTTCGCAGATGACCCGAGACCTGCTCGTACCCAATCACGGGATCGTATGACGGGCGAGCGTATCGCGTCGGCGATGACGCGATGCGGGGAATTGCGGGACGATACGGTACAAGCTCGAGGTTCGGGTCGGCGCCGTGGATGTTAGGGTGGGGGACTTCCAATCCCCGAGTCCGTCATCATGGGTTCACGCCGTGCCCGCCCGTTCCGCCATGCCGGTGGTGGCCGTCCTGGAACAGCGCCCGGCGCGCGTCATGACGATGCGTTCGTCGTCGCGCTGGCCGCACATCGCCGCGGCGACCTCGATGCCGCCCGGGAGGGCTATACACGCATTCTGGAAAGACAGCCTCAGCATTTCGATGCGCTGCACCTGCTGGGCGTCATCGCCGTCGATCTGGGGCAACCCGACGTTGCCGAGACACTCATCGGACTCGCATTGCAGGTGCGCCCTCGGGCCCACGAGGCGATGGGAAATCTTGCGCTTGCGCTCAAGGCGCTGGGTCGCATCGAGGAGGCCGAGCAGGCACTGCGGAATGCGCTGCGCATCGCACCGGATTTCGTCAACGGATTGCGCAATCTCGCCTCGATCCTGCTGGCGCAGGGCAACCACAAGGAGGCCGCGACGTTGTTGCAGCGCGCCGTCCGGTCGGCGCCCGGGATTCACTCGGTGCGGGCCAATCTGGGTGCGCTGCTGCTCGAGGACGGACAAGCCGAAGCCGCATGGCCGCATCTCGAAAAGGCGGTGGAGCTGGCGCCCGACGAACCTGGATATCTCGCGAATCTCGGTCGGGCGGCACTGGATCTCGATCGCATCGATGAAGGCGCCGTGGCATGCGAGCGTGCGCTGAGCCTCGCACCTGATCACGTCCCGGCACTGGTGACGCTGTCGGCGATCGAGCGCATACGCGAGCGGCTCGACCTTGCAGAACTGTATGCCACGGCCGCGTTGGCGGTCTCCCCCGGCGATCGGGGCGCGACGGTCAATCTCGCCACCGCGCTGTCGGACATGATCCGCATCGATGATGCGACTCATCTCTACGATCGGCTACTGGCCCGAGACCCATGCGATGTCGAAGCGCGCACGAGCCGGGGCGCCGTGGCTCTTGCACGCGGACTTCTCGACCAGGCGTGGCCGGACTACGCCTGGCGGTGGCGGCTTGCCCGAAGCCTGGTGCCCAATCCGCCCGCGTTGCCCGAATGGCAGGGTGAATCGCTCGGCGACGGCACGTTGTACGTCTGGCCCGAGCAAGGTGTGGGTGACGAGATCGTGTTCGCATCGATGCTGCCTGAACTGATCGAGAGAACGCCTCGGGTCGTGATCGCCTGCGATACGCGGTTGGTTCGGGTTTTCGAGCGCTCGTTTCCCCGAGCTCGAATCGTAACTACCGCAGTGCTCGCGGATCTCGCGCAGAATCTCAGCGAGCAGGATCGCCAATGCTCGATGGGGGACCTGGGTACTTTCCTGCGTCCGAGTCTCGAATCGTTTCCACAGCGCAGGCGATACCTCGTCCCGAACCCGGTGCAGGCCGAGCGCTGGCGAGAGTGGCTGAACTCGATGGGCGAGGGGATCAAAGTCGGCTTTTCCTGGCGCAGCCAGAACCTGCGCGCCGAGCGCCGGCTCGCGTGTACGGCGCTTTCGCAGTGGGGGCCGATCCTTGGGTCAGCTGGCGTGCGTTTCGTAAGCCTGCAGTACGATGAATGCGAAGCGGAGCTGAATGACGCCGAGGCCCGTTTCGGCGTGGCGTTGCATCGCCCGCCCGAACTCGACCAGCGCAATGACCTCAATGGTGTCATCGCGTTGATGGCCGGCCTGGATCTCGTGGTGACTGCGCCGACGACCGTCAGCACGCTGGCGGGTGCCGTCGGCACGCCGACCTGGCAACTCACGCGAGGCGTCGACTGGCACGGCATGAGTCGCGAGCGCTCGCCCTGGCAGCCATCGGTGCGGCAGATCCATCGTCGGTGGAACGTCCCCTGGGACGACGTGCTCGCCGATGTCGCGGATGAGTTGCGAGCTTATGTGGAGGCGGGTGCTGCAGCGAAGGCTGCTTGAGGTCGTTCGGTCAAGGAAATCCGCCGAGCGAACGCCGCGCTTCATGCGGCCCGCAATGCATCCACCACCTTGAGTCTCGCCGCGCGTACCGCCGGCAGAAATCCGCCGACGAAGCCCATGATCAGCGCGAAGAGCATGCCCTTCACGGCCACCTCCGGCGTGAAGACGAAGCGGAACGACAAGTCCGCGAAGGTTTGAAAGTTCAACGTCGAGAAAGACAGGAATCGCATGAGGGATGCGAGCGCCACGCCCATGCCTCCGCCGATGCATCCGAGCAGCATCGATTCGATCAGAAACGCACCCAGGACAGCGCGGCGTCGAAACCCCAACGCCCTCAGCGTACCGATTTCTGCGGTGCGATTGGCAACGGAGGCATACATGGTGATCATTGCCCCGATCACCGCGCCGAGAGAGAAGATGACGGAAAGCGTCAGTCCGAGCGCATTGATGAAGGTCGACAGGGCTTTCGACTGATCGCCGTAGAAGGTCTGTTCGCGCTTGGCATCGGTGTTCAGGCGCGGATCGGCCTTGATGTCGGCGACGAACCGATCGAACAGGGCCGGATCGGTCAAGCGCACCAGCATCGATGAATACGCGGTACGCCGGAACGATTGCAGGAGCTGATCCACGTCTCCCCACACTTCCGAGTCGAAGCCGCTGCCGCCCGCATCGAACACACCGACGACGGTCCAGTCCCGTTGGGCGAAGCGGATGCGACTGCCGGGCGACGCGGCATCGAATCGCGCCACGATGCTCGACCCGACGATGATCTCGGTGCTGCCCGGACGGAACATGCGGCCCTGCGTGATCCTCGCCTGCGGGCGCATCGCGAAGCCCTCGGCGGTGCTGCCGCGGATCACGACGTTGGAGGGGCGACTGTCTGCCCGGCGCAGCAGAGAGATGAGAACGACCGTCTCCCTGGCGACCATGCGCCTGCCGTCGGTGCCGGTTGCGATCGAAGGCTGAGCGGCGATGATGTTGGCCTGCTCGCGCGGGATACCGCTCTGGATCTCGGTCTCGGAACCTTGCCGGATGATGGCGACGTTGTCGAACTCGCCGGTCGTCGTGAGCGTGCGTTTCAGGCCGGCATCGAGCATGAGCACCGTCGCGAAGACGTACACCACGAGGGCGAGCCCGCCCGCCGTCAGCGCTGTGGTCAGGCGGCGCGTCCAGAGATTGCGTGCGATGTAGGCGAGCGGAATTCTCACGGCGCGCGTTCGTTCATCCGAGTGCCCGCAGGCCTTGCACGATACGCACGCGTCCCGCGCGTATCGCCGGCACCAGTGCGGCGCTGAGCGCGATTGCGAGGGCGCATGCGGCTTGCAGCGCGAGCGTGGTGGACGAGACCTCGAAGATCGGGAAGAAGTTGCCGGCGATGCTCTTGAAACCGGCGGCCGCACTCGGCATGAGGAAGATCGCGAGGCCGCCGCCGAGCGCGGATATCACCACTGATTCACCCAGGATGAGCATCCCGATGAAACCCGGGCCGAAACCGAGCGTCTTGAGCGTCGCGTACTCGGCGGTTCGCTCGCGTGCGCTCATCGCTATGGTATTCGCCATCACGGCCATGATGATCAGGATCACCACGTAGGATACGACCCGGATTGCACCGATGATCTCGTTGGACATCGCGACGAAGCCGAGCTGGAACGCCTGCTCCGATTCGGTCAGGGTTTCCGCGATCGAATTCCTGAACAGATCGTCGATCGCGCGCGCAACGACCGGGCCGTTCTCGGCAATGTCGACGCCGACGATGAAGATGCCGACCTGATCCGCACGCGTCTTCGCGGTTCGACGAACCGATTCGTTGAGATAGTCCCAGTGGAACATCATCTGGCGCGTGACCTTGGTGGCATCCGCGCCGTCGAAGATGCCTCGAATCACGAACTCCCACGTGCCCGGAAAAATCGTGCCTCGGATGGGCAGAACGTCGCCCACCTTGAAGCCGAAGGCGTCGGCGAGCTGGCGACCGACGAGTGCGCCCTTGCGGTCGCGCAGCCACGCCTGACGCTCCTCGTCGGGCAGGACGAACTCGGGATAGAGATCGAGATAGTTCGGTGAAATGGCGAACTGGGGGAAGAAATTCTTCGGTTCCTGATAGATGCCGCCGAACCAGTTCGAGCGTGCGACGATGCCCACGCCGTCGACGCTGCGGATGCGGCCCTCGTAACTCAGCGGCAGGGGAAAGACGAGCGATATCGCATTGCGTGTGACGAGCCGGGTTTGCGATGCTGCGGCCGCACCGGCGTACCAGGCATCGATCACGGTCTGCAGCATGCCGAAGGCAAGGATGGCGACGAACAGGCCGGACACGGTGAGCAGCGAGCGCAGCTTGTGTCGAAGCGCGTTGCGGGCGATGAGTTTGAGGTAGAACATTTCGCGCCTCGACTCCTCAGGGGGCGGGCGCCTGCGCGCTCAGTTCGCCCTTGTCGAGGTGGATGATGCGCCCGGCGGCGCGGGCCGCATGGGCATCGTGGGTGACCATGACGATCGTCTTGCCCAGCTGCGCGTTCATTCGGCCGAGCATCGCGAGCACCTCGTCGGCCGAGCTGCGGTCGAGATCGCCGGTCGGTTCGTCGGCGACGATGAGGGTCGGATCCGTCACGATCGCGCGTGCAATGGCGACGCGCTGCTGCTGGCCGCCGGAGAGCTCGGACGGATAGTGGTCCATTCGATCTTCGAGACTGACCATGGAAAGCGTGAGCTTCACGCGCTCGCGCCGTTCCCGTCGCGACAGCGGGGTCAGCATGAGCGGCAGTTCGACGTTCTCGAACGCTGTCAGGACCGGCATCAGGTTGTAGAACTGGAAGATGAAGCCGACGTGGGCAGCGCGCCAGTCGGCAAGCTCGGATTCGGAGAGGTTCGTGATGTCCACGCCGGCGACGTGCAACGTACCGGCGTCGGGCTTGTCGATGCCGGCGATGAGATTGAGGAGCGTGCTCTTGCCGGATCCGGAAGGCCCCATCAGGGCGGTGAACTCGCCTGCGGCCACGTCGAGCGTGATGTCGCGCAGCACCGGTACCGTCTGGTCGCCGCGCCGGTAGCTTTTGGACAGTCCGCGGATTGCGATGAGAGGGGCGGGCGCATCCATTGATGGAGGTATTCGCTGATCCGTTGCCGGCGGCGTCTAGCGCTTGCTCTCTGCAAGCTTGACCGCCATGCCGTCGCGCAGTTGTTGCGGCGGACGTAAGACGACCTTGTCGCCGGGCTTGATGCCCTTGGCGATCTCGACGGCATCGCCCAGCTTGTCGCCGGTTTCGACCGCTGTTTCCACGGCTCGATCGGCGTCGATCCGGTACACGAACGCCTTGCCTTCACGCTGAACAAGTGCACCGGGAGGCACGACGGTTCTCCGTTCGCGACGATCGGAGGGGACTTCCTGCGTCAGGAAAGAGACCTTGGCGCTCATCTCGGGCAGCACGCGCTCGTCCTTGTCGAGAAAACGGATCTTGACCGTCACGGTGGCCTTGGCGCGATCGACGGTGGGCACCATGCGACTCACCGTGCCGCGGAATCGCTGATCGGGCAGGGCGTCGAGCTGGATTTCGCAGGGCTGATCGAGACGCACGTTCCCCACTGCGGATTCGGCGACATCGGCCTCGACTTCGAGCGTGGTCATGTCGGCCATGGTGACGACGGCCGCTTGCGAGCCCAGCGCCGATGAAAACGGCGTGATGACATCGCCCACGTTCGCGTTCTTCGTCAGCACGACGCCGTCGAAGGGCGCGCGGATCAGGGTCTGCTCCACGGCGACCTGCGCCGAGCGCAGGCTCGCCTGCGCAACCGACACGCTGGCTGCTTGCGCAGCAAGCGCGGCTCGGGCGCGCTCGTAGCGGCCTATGGCTGTGTCATGCGCCGCCGGGGATACGAAGCTTTTGGAGAGCAATTCGCGCGAGCGGTTGAATGCGCGCTCGGCTTCGTGAAATTCGGCGCGCGCCTGCTCGACGTTTGCCTGGGCAAATGTCACGTTGGCGGCGGCCTGATCCATCTGGGCCGTGACGTCCTTGTTCTCGAGTTTGGCGACGATTTCGTTCGCCTTGACCGTCGAGCCTTCGCGTACGCCGAGCCATTCGAGTCGGCCGGTCGCCTTCGAAGCCACCGCAGCTTTGCGCTGCGCAACGACATAGCCGGTGGCGTTGAGCAACGTATAGGCTTGCGAGGGATAGGCGGTCGCGACGGTCGCGATCTCCACCTCGACCGGGGCGTTCCTGCGCCAGAACGAAAGACTCGTCGCCGCGACGACTGCGAGGACGAGGACAACGACAACGCGTTTGATCCAGCGTCGGTTGCGCGGCGCGGAATTGCCGCGGTCGATGCGCAGACGGGTCAGATCGGATTCGGACATGAGCGGGTATGTAGCGGCCATGCCTTGGGAAGCACCGGCCGGTATGGAACGTACCGCTAGTGTACCGCCTGGATGATGCTCCGCACAAAACGTGTGCGGCAACGGGGCATCGTGCGAGGGAGCGTTCCGAAGATCCTCTACAGCCCGAGCGCCGACAAGCCCGGATGATCGTCGGGACGCCGGCCCAGGGGCCAGTGGAACAGGCGCTCGTCGGCTCGAATCGGCAAGTCGTTGATGCTGGCGTGGCGATGTGCCATCAGACCCTGCGGCGTGAACGCCCAGTTCTCGTTGCCGTACGAACGGAACCAGTGTCCGGAGTCGTCATGCCACTCGTAGGCGAAGCGAACCGCAATGCGGTGATCCGTGAATGCCCAAAGCTCCTTGATGAGGCGATAGTCGAGCTCCTTTGCCCATTTCCGCTGCAGGAAGCGGCGGACTTCCTCGCGTCCGACGGGGAACTCGGCGCGATTGCGCCATCGGGTATCGTCCGTGTAGACGAGGACGACGCG
>JBIKKL010000594.1:0-3463 GCA_044360365.1 Burkholderiales bacterium
ATCGCGGTCACCGCGGTCGGGTTGAACTCCGCTTCCGCCGCTCCGAGTTCGATCGGCGTCAGGAACCCGCTCTTGACGTAGACGCCCAACTGGTTGTGGGCGAGGACGAGCATGTCGGGGCCGTTCCCGGTGGGCTGAATGTCTTCGTATTCCTGGAAGCCCGAGCTGAAATCCTTGACGATGACGTCGACCTTGATGCCGGTCTCTTCTTCGTACAACGGTGCCACGGCCATCATCTCCTCGGCACCCAGCGGTGCCCAGACCGTGATGACGACCTGGTCGTCGGCGGTGTCGTCGTCCGAAGCCGGTGCCGTCGTCACAGCTGGTGCCGTCGTCGCGGCGGCGTCCTCGGTGGCGGTGTCCACCGTTGTCTCCGCAGCAGGCTCATCGGCCGCATCATCGCCGCCACACGCGGCCAGCAGCATCGCCGCCACACCGAAGGCGGCGAGCAGCTTGGTCCTTTTGGGTCGCTTCATGAACATTCTGATTGCCCTCCTTGGGCTGTCGGGTGCCGGTCAGCCACGGATCCTCCCCTGAAGCCTCCCGACACGCTCACGCTTACCGAGTCATCGCAGCCCGGTTCGAAGCCGTATCCCCCGATGACCAACACACTCCCGATTGGCAACTCACCGCCGCTTGGTTGATCGTTACACTAACTCGAACCTGAAGAGCGATGCAAGCCACACTTCACCCAAGGTGCATCGTTCAACCAATGGCTGTCTGCACCGACTGGACAGCGGTCTGAATCAGGTCACGACGCCGGACTGCCACGGGAGGAAGTCGGCGTCACCGAAGCCGAGTCGTTCGCTGCAGGTCGGTCGCCCACTCGCCGTCTCGATGAAGATCTCGAACAGGCGCTGTCCGATCCCCTCGACGGTGTCGTCACCGGTCGCGATCGTGCCCGTGTTGACGTCCATGTCGCCGCTCATCCGCTCGTACATCGCCGTGTTGGTGGCGATCTTGAGCGTCGGGACCGGAATGAATCCGGAGACGTTGCCACGTCCTGTCGTGAAGCACAGCAGGTTGCAGCCCGATGCGATCTGCCCGGTCGCCGAGCACGGATCGAAGCCCGGGGAATCCATCACGACGAAGCCCCTGTCACGGAGGGGCTCCGCGTACCGGAGCACGTCGACGAGCGGTGATGTCCCGCCCTTGGCGACGGCGCCGAGCGACTTCTCCGCGATCGTCGTCAGGCCGCCCTTCTTGTTGCCGGGTGACGGGTTGTCCTCGGGCTCACTGTGCTGCCGCCACCAGTCGAGTCGATCGAGCAGCAACTGCGCGACGTCGCGGTTGACGGCTCGTCGAACCAGGAGATGCTCGGCGCCGTGCATCTCGGGCGTCTCGCTGAGTACCGACGTGCCGCCGTGGGCAACGAGCAGGTCCGACGCGTAGCCCAGCGCCGGATTCGCCGTGATCGCCGAGAAGCCGTCGGACCCTCCGCACTGCAACGCCAACGCCAGGTGCGCAACCGATGCGGGCGAACGCGTGTCCTCGGCTGCGATGTCGACGAGACGACGAACGTGCTCGATGCCGTGGGCGATCGTCGCAGCGCTTCCACCTTCGTCCTGAATGCCGATCACGCGGAGCCGTTCGCCCTCGACCAGGCCGTGTTCGTCGAGCAGGGCCTGAATCTGGTTGACCTCGCAGCCCAACCCAACGATGAGCGCTCCGCCGACGTTGGGTTGTGTTGCGTAACCAGCGATGGTGCGGCGCAGGTTCGCGAGCGATGCACTGTCGACCCCGATCCCGCATCCCCCCTGATGCGTCAGCGCGGTGATCCCGTCGACTCGACGATCGAGACCCGCCTGGCGTGCTCCGTGGGCAATCGCCTTGGCGACCGACGCGGAACAGTTCACCGAGGTGAGGACCAAGATGTGGTTCCTCGTGCCGACGCGGCCATCTGCACGAACGAAGCCGTCGAACGTTCGAGCGTCGACAGACGGGTTCTCGAGCAGATTCGACGCCGCAAGGTCCGCTGAAATGGGGCGCCGATCGGGGTCGACGTTGTGTGTGTGAACATGCTCGCCCGTGGCGATCGGACTGCGTGCCACGCCGATGATCTCGCCCAGCTTGACGACGGGTTCGCCGGCGGCGATCGGGCGCCTCGCCCGCTTGTGTCCGTGCATGTCGGAATCGGCGTCGAGGATGACCTCCACGTTGTCCAACTTGTTGAGCAGGAGTGTGAGCGGCTGCGTTGCTGTCATGACGACCCTTCGATCTCGGTGTGAGCAATCGGCGAAGTCACTGGCGCGCCCTGAGCGCGTCGCGTGCGGAATGCTCGGGTTGGTAGTTGAGGAGACGGCGGGCCCGTTCGATGCTGATGAGCGAATCGCCTGGCTGGAGCGCTTCGGGCACGATCTCGACGCCTGGGTAGAACAACCTTGCCAGCTGTAGCGGGTCGCATCCGACCGAGTTGGCGTCGTCGGAGATGAACAGAGGATGGGCTCCGTCGTACTCCGCGGTCAACGCGAGACTGAATGCTTGGGCCGCGTCACGCACATCGACGATCGACCACAACATGAACCGTCCCCACATGTACTGCTGCCAGAGCACCTCGGGAACATCTCCGGGCTCCGTCGCCGCGGGTTCCGACTGCTCCCGACCGAACTCGAGCGCTCGCTCTGAGCGGAAGGCCAAGACTCGATTGCGCACCTCCACGAGGAGCGAGTCTCGATCGGCCGGCGGGAGTTCGTCCAACCAGACGATGAACGCCCGTGCCTCGGACTGCTGCGTCACGAATTCGTCGCTCGTCGCCTGCCCAGGAGGCAGGACGCCCGGCATCCGCAAGGCCACACTCGAGATGCGGTTGCGTCGCCAGGCGTATTCGCCGATCTGCTCCGAGACGTGTTTGGAGAAGGAGTACGGGTCGGTGACGTCGACCGACTGCGTCTCGTCGATGGGCAAACGATCGGGCACGAAGTCGCCCAGGTTCCAGGTGAACCCCATCGCATTGACCGAACTCGCCTGGGCCACGCGCTGGATGCCGAGTTGGGCAGCCGCTTCGAACACGTTGAAGGTGCCCATCGAGTTGATCTCGAACGTCGTCGAGCTGTCTGCGAAGCGGGGCGACGGCAGCGCCGCGAGATGGACCACGGCGTCACACGACCGCAGGGCATCACACACATCGTCGTACCGTCGCACGTCACACACCCGGTACTCGATGGCGGTCGTGTGCGACGACTCCTGCAGATCTGCGCCTCGGACGTCATAGCCATCAGCGAGCAGGCGTTCCACCGTCGCGCGGCCGACGAGCCCATTGCTGCCGGTGACGAGGACCCGCGAGGTCATGGATCCAGCCTCACGTTCAGAGCCCAGCCAGGTCGGTCACGGAACCAAGTATAACGATCAACCGCCGGCTGCTGGAAGACTTGCCGTGCCGTGAGCACCCGAACCGGAGACCGCACATCGGAGATCTGCTAGGTTGAACGATATACCACGGCTGCTCTGCTCAGCCTGAAGGGGC
>JBIKKL010000593.1:0-3463 GCA_044360365.1 Burkholderiales bacterium
GGTCGTGAATCGCGGGCGAAAGCAGGCGCAACTCGTCGCTCGACAGCGGCGGTCCATCCGAGTGAAAGTGCAGCACCAGCGCGCGCTCGATGCGCTCCACGGCGTCCATGGCGCACTGTCGAAGGATATCGCGTGCCTTCGACGACCACGGCGACAATGTCCCCAGTCGCGGAACCACGACGAGAATCTGCCCGTGCGATTCGACAGGCGCGTAAAGGGGCCCGTAGGTCAGAATGCGTTCGAGACGATCGCGTTCGGTGTCACTGAGCGCCCGGCGAACGCGAATCACGTGCCAGTACTCGGCACCGACCGATGCGATCCGGGGGACATGCCGACGCGCGTCCCGCAGTAGCCGCGCAAGTCTGAAGGGAGAGAACGCGGATCGCCCGCGAAGCCGGAGAATGTCGCTCATCGAACTCGTGTCCCGGCCCGTAACGACAGCGCCGCTGAAACGATTTTACTCGGCAACGACGCCCTGTTCAGACAGCGGGACGATTCATAAAGCTGGATTTTATACCAAGGCCCGGAACCCGCAGTTAAACTAGGTCATCGAGTGGCTTGGGTTGCCCGCAGGGGCACGCAAGCCCCTACCTTGCACTGCAGTTCCCTCGCACACATTCCCAATGAGTCGCTCATCCGAGATCGATGCGTTATCGCGTGCGCTTTACCGCACCGCGGCTATCCGGGCTATCGAAGCTCGGGCCTTCGCGCTGTCCGATCCACCCCGATTGATGGAACGCGCAGGGACGGCTGCGGCAGAACTCGCCCGCGACATCCTGGACAGCCAGGGATCATCGATCCTGATCTTCGCGGGTCCCGGGAACAACGGAGGCGACGCCTTCGTCGCTGCACGCCACCTGAAACAATGGTGGTTTCGCGTCGCAGTGGTTTTTGCCGGCGATCCGTTCAAGCTGTCGCCGGATGCGGCCGCCGCTTACGAAGCGTGGCGAGCCTGCGGCGGTGACATACACGATCTCGTCCCGAGCGGCCGTCGCTGGGATTTGATCATCGATGGTCTCTTCGGTATCGGTCTGACCCGCGAACTTGCCGAGAAGCCTGCCGAACTGGTGAGTTACATCAACGAATCAGCGGCAGGCCGCCCGGTTCTTGCGCTCGATGTACCCAGTGGTCTGGACGCGGACACCGGCCGCATCATGGGTCGTGCCGTTCGGGCTACACATACGATTACGTACCTCGGCCTCAAGCCAGGCCTGTTCACGCTGGATGGCCCCGACCACTGCGGCGAGATCCACCTGCACACGCTCGAACTCGAAGCTAGCCTGCTCCAACCTCCGTCGGGTGCCCTGCTCGATTCCGCGATGGCGCGCTCAGCGTCTTCGCCGCGAAAGCAGAACAGCCACAAGGGCAGTTACGGCAGCCTCGGTATCGTCGGCGGAGCCCCCGGCATGGTTGGGGCCGCATGGCTTGCGGGGCGCGCCGCACTGCGCCTGGGGACAGGACGCGTCTACGTCGGCATGCTCGACAGTGCAGCGCCTGCCATCGATCCCCTGCAGCCGGAACTGATGCTGAGGCGTGCAGATGCGATCCTCAAGCTCGATCACCTGACTGCGTTGGCGATCGGGCCAGGCATGGGCCAGTCCGCTGCCGCAGTCGGGATCTTGAAGAGCGCCCTGCGCTCCGAGCTTCCGCTGGTGCTGGATGCCGATGCCCTCAACATACTGGCGCAGGAGAACATGCTGCGACGCGCGGTCATGCGTCGAAGCGCCGGGACGATTCTCACGCCGCATCCCGCCGAGGCTGCGCGCCTGCTCGGGACATCCACCGGTCAGGTTCAACGAGATCGGATCGAAGCCGCCGTCGAGTTGGCGCGGCGCTTGAAAAGCGAGGTTGTCCTGAAGGGCGCAGGAAGCGTATGCGCTTCGCCGGACGGCAGTTGGCAAATCAACACGACGGGCAATCCCGGACTTGCTTCGGCAGGACAAGGCGATGTGCTCACCGGCATCGTCGGTTCGCTGCTCGCGCGGCAGATCGCGCCGCCGATCGCGTTGCGCGCAGCGGTGTACTTGCATGGCGCTGCGGCGGACGACCTTGTGGCAAACGGTACGGGACCCGTGGGGTTGACGGCGAGTGAAGTGATCGATGCGGTACGCGCGCGGGTCAATCTGCATACGTAGCAGCACACGTGCGTCGTCCACTCGTTCAGTTGGTACTCAACCAGCGCATCACTGCAATACCGCCAATCGTGGCGACGAGCGATCCGGCCAGATGCGAGGCCGCAATGGCAATCGACCAACCGTAGTGGCCTCGCAACAAGGCATCCACGACCTCTGCTGAAAAGGTCGAGTACGTCGTGAGTCCGCCCAAAAACCCGGTCACGACGAGCAGGCGAATTTCCGGCGGCAACCCGAGATGCCGGGAAAACCACTCCATCGCCATGCCGATGAGGAATCCGCCGAGGATGTTCGCCGCCAACGTTCCCGGAGGCAGTGCCGGAAATCGGCTGTTCAGCAGGAGTGCGAGTCCCCAGCGCAGCCAGGCACCCAACGCGGCCCCGATGCCCACGGCAACCCATCCGCTTCCGGTCACCTTGGCCCCCTGGTATATCGATCGACCAGTGCAAGCGGTGATTCAGTGAATTGAGCCTGAAGAGAAGTCATGGATCTCTCATCAGCCTGATGATCGCCTGAATTTCGCGGCCGGAAACATCCAGTGCGAGCGCTTCGATCTTTCGATACCGACGAATGACCTCGTTCCCGGTGGCAGTCAGCAGCGCCCCTCCCCCTTCCCGTCCGCCCGTTGAAGTCTCGATGACCGGATCCGCGAATGCTCGATTCAAGGCGTCGACAAGCAGCCAGGCCCGTCGATATGACATTCCCAGGCTGCGCCCTGCAGCGGATATGGAGCCCGTGTCTCGAATCGCTTCCAGCAGCGCGACCTTGCCCGGCCCCAATGAGCGTTCCTTGTCGCGACCGATACGCAGTCGAAAGCGGGGTTCGTGCGGCATGCGGCGGTCAGCCCGGACGTTGCCAACGCGCTGCCGCGTCGTCGTCGCTCTGCCGGGCATCGACCCATCGCGAGCCGCTCGCCAGCGCTTCCTTCTTCCAGAACGGCGCGCGCGTCTTCAGGTAGTCCATCAAGAATTCGCAGGCAGAAAACGCATCGCCTCGATGGCTGCTCGAGACGACCACCAACACGATCTGGTCGGTCGGCGCCAGCTTGCCGACACGATGAATGATGGTCGCATCCAAGATGCTCCACCGTGAGCGCGCTTCGTCGATGATCTCCTCGATGGCGCGTTCGGTCATGCCGGGATAATGTTCGAGCATCATTCCGCAGACCGTATCACCCTCGTTGATGTCGCGAACGACGCCTACGAAGCTCGCGACTGCGCCTACCTTGGGGTTGTCCATGCGCAGCCGGGTCATCTCTGCTCCGGCATCGAAATCGCCTTCCTGAATGCGTACGCCCATGTCATCCTCCCGTCACGGGCGGAAAGATGGCG
>JBIKKL010000595.1:0-3456 GCA_044360365.1 Burkholderiales bacterium
CTGCGTGACGAGGAACGGGCGGTATAGCTAGGTTCAAAGAGTCGCGAGGAGGCGACTGGAAATGAACCGAAAAGGGAGGAAACCGGTAGCGGAGTCAATCGTGCAAATGCAGCGCGAACTAGAGGAGTATCGCCGTTCGCGGCCCAGGCGGGCGAAGCTGCCGGAGTCGATCTGGGAGGCCGCAACGGCCCTGGCACGCCAGCATGGTCTCTACGCCGTGACGCAGGCATTGCGGCTGGACTATATGGGATTGAAGAAGCGTCTTGGCGGCGTGCCCAGCCAGCGCCCCGCTAACTCTAAACCGGTTTTCGTCGAACTCATCGCACCGCCGCCGGCGAAACCGGAAGAGTGCCTGATTGAATTTGAATCAACGGGCGGCGACAAGATGCGCATCCATTGGCCAGCCAGCACCGCTCCGGATTGGACCGCCTTACTCCGCGCCTGGCGAGGAACCGAACAGTGATTCAGATCACGGCGCAGATGCGCGTGCTGGTGGCCATCGAGCCAGTTGATGGACGGAAAGGCATTGACGGCTTGGTTCGTCTCTGTCAGGCAAAGCTTGCCGAAGATCCATTCTCCGGCTGCGTATTTGTATTTCGTAGCCGCGGCGGGACCACGATCCGTCTCTTAAATTACGACGGCCAAGGCTACTGGCTGGCACAGAAGCGACTGTCGAAAGGGCGCTTCATTTGGTGGCCGGAATCCGACCACGCCGCCAAGCAACTGGAAGCCTACGAAGCGTTGCTGCTGTTTGCCGCCGGGGATGTGGGGCGGGTCCGCGCGGCGCCGATGTGGCGACGGGTGAACGCGCTGAAATAAGTCATCGCGAAAACCATTTTCCCCTTGCGTTCCAAAATCAGCCGATTCATACTGCTACTGATGACGGAACTTATCACCTACCGAGGCCGGGCCATCACCAGCGAGGACATCCTCTCCATACGCGAACTGATCGCCGCGCACCCGGGCGAGAGCCGTCGCACGCTATCCACCAAGCTCTGCGAGGCCTGGCAATGGCGACAGGCCAACGGCGCGCTGCGCGACATGGTGTGCCGCGGCATGCTACTCATGCTGCACCGCGCCGGCTACATCGAACTGCCGCCGGTAAAATGCGTGCCGCACAACCCGCTGGCCAAACGCATGCGGCCGGCTCCGGTACTGCTCGACAGAGCGCCGATAGCGGTGACACTGCGCGACCTGCAGCCCCTGGAATTCGCGCAGGTGCGGCGGAGCGGCGATGAGCCGCTGTTCAACAGTCTGATGGAAGAGCATCACTATCTGGGCTACGAGCAGCCGGTGGGCGAGCACCTGAAGTATTTGGTTTGGGCGAATGGCAGGCCCGTGGCGTGCGTGGCGTGGTCAAGCGCGCCGCGTCATATCGGCGCGCGGGATCGCTACATCGGCTGGGACCAGCAGGCGCGCCGCCGCAACATTCGATTCGTTGCCTACAACACCCGCTTTTTGATTCTGCCGTGGGTGAAGGTGCCGCATCTGGCGTCGCATATTTTAGGGCGGATGGCGGCCCGGCTTTCCGCCGACTGGGAGCAGGTCTACGGGCATCCGATCTACTTTGCGGAGACCTTCGTCGATACGGAGCGATTCCGTGGCACCTGTTATCGCGCGGCGAACTGGGTAGTACTCGGCAAGACGACGGGCCGCGGAAAGCAATCGAATAGCTATGTGCCGAACCGGTCCATCAAAGAGGTTTTGGGATATCCGCTAACGAAGCACTTTCGCCAACTGCTTGGGAGCTAAAAATGAAGACTGCCAAACGCCGCCTGGATGTGAATCTGGAAGAGCTTGACCGGGTGCTCGACGGGGCCAAACAAGCGCCGTTGAGCGACGAGGATCACGATAAGCTCAAGGGCGCATTGCATGCGCTGGTGGCAATGCTGGCGCGATCGCCCAACAATGAAAAGACCAGCGCGGTGCTGGGAAAACCGGACGCGCCGCCCACCGCAGAGGCCAACACGCCGAAGAAGCCGGGCCACGGACGCCATGGCGCCGAGGCGTTTGATGGGGCGAAGAAGGTTCCGGTTGCGCATCAAAATCTGAAGCACGGCGAGCGCTGCCCGGACTGCGGAAAGGGCAATGTATACGGGCAGAAGGAGCCGAAGGTGCTGGTGCGGATCATCGGGCAGGCACCGCTGGCGGCCACTGTTTACTCGCTCGAACGGCTGCGCTGTGGCGCGTGTGGGCAAGTGTTCACGGCGCAGGAACCGGAGGGCGTCGGTCCGGAGAAGTACGACGAGACGGCAGGCGCGATGATCGCGCAACTCAAGTATGGAAGCGGCGTGCCGTTCTACCGGTTGGAGAAACTGGAGAGCCAACTGGGAATTCCATTGCCAGCGGCGACGCAGTGGGAGATTGTCGAAGACGTGGCCGAGGTGATCAAACCGGCGTGCGAGGAGTTGATCCGGCAAGCGGCCCAGGGCGAGGTGATGCACAACGACGACACGAGCATGCGGGTGCTGAAGATGGAGCGTGAGCCCGGTGACGACCGCACCGGCGTGTTCACCAGCGGCATCGTGTCGACCCGCGAGGGTGGACAGATTGCGCTGTACTTTACCGGGCGCCAGCATGCCGGTGAGAACCTCGCCGAGGTTTTGAAACAGCGAGCGGCAACGATTCCCGGGCCGATCCAGATGTGCGATGCGTTGTCGCGCAACGCGCCGAAATTAAACGCGGGCGCAGAGATTCTGTTGGCCAATTGCATGGCTCATGGGAGACGGCAGTTTGTGGATGTGGCCGAGAACTTTCCCGAACAATGCCGCTACGTGCTGGAGATGCTGGGTGAGGTGTACGGCCACGATGCCGAGGCGAGAGAGAAGCGAATGACACCGGACCGGCGGTTGCAATTTCATCAGGAATACAGCAGTCCGGTGATCACGAAACTGCATAACTGGCTGGCGGCGCAGATTGCCCAGCGGCGGACGGAGCCGAACTCCGGGCTCGGCAAGGCGATCAAATACTTGTTGAATCATTGGCGGCCCTTGACGCTTTTCCTCCGTGTTGCTGGTGCTCCGCTCGACAACAACATCGTCGAAAGGGCCCTGAAACGGGCTGTTTTGCACCGAAAGAACGCATTGTTCTATCGGACGCTGCATGGCGCCCAAGTGGGCGACCTGTTCATGAGTCTGATTCACACCTGCCAGTTGTGCGGCGCCAATTCGTTCGACTATCTGACGGAGCTGCAACGCCATGCGCGCGAGCTCGCGTCCAATCCAGCGGAGTGGATGCCGTGGAATTATCGCCAGACGCTGGACCGAACTGGCGTGGGATGAACTGGCCGAAAACGATAGATTCCGGCCAGCTTCGGATACACTGCGGAAATGCCCGCCAAACGGAAGATTCCGGAGTCGAAATCGAAGAGGGTTTTTGGCCAGTCACGCAAACCGGCGAAAATGTTGCGCGCCGGGCTGTATGCGCGCGTCTCCACGCTGGATCAGCAGACGCTTC
>JBIKKL010000596.1:0-3449 GCA_044360365.1 Burkholderiales bacterium
CGGCTCGAGAAGGAATACATGGAAAAGATCCGCACGGAGGCCGCCGCGATGCTCGATGCGGCCCGTCAGCGCGCGGTCGCCGCCGGTCTGGACTGCGTCACCGTGCTCGAGGATGGCATCAATGCCTATGAGAACATCATAGAGACGGCCAACCGGGACCGCTGCGATCTCATCCTAATGGCCTCGCACGGTCGGCGCGGCCTCGAAGGAATGATCATCGGTTCCCAGACAAATAAGGTGCTTACGCGCGCGACTGTTCCCGTGCTGGTGGTTCGCTGAAACGCCCGACTGGCGGTCTGCGGCCCCGGGCGCCCTCGGATCAGGTCGCTCACCACGATGCGGTAAGTGTGTCCCTTGCGGATCGAGATCTCATCGATGCCGATCGCCTTGGGAGCGGGTGTTCCCGCCTTGGCCAATTGCGCCCGCATGTACTGCATCTCCAGAGTCTTGATCGTCTCCCAGTGAAGCCTGAACTCCTCGGCAACGTCCTTGATGGTGGCCTGACGGCAGCGTCGCCCCACGTAGTAGGCAAAGCGCTCGGTATAGAAGGGATTGTCCGTCAGGAAGTCGAGTTGCTCGCTCTTCGCGTGCCTGCAACCCTTGCATTGCACTCGGCGCACCTCGATCGCCAGAAAGACGCTTGCGTCTCCACACGGAGAATCGCGAACGATCCGCGTGCGTCGGTCGTACCAACCCATGTGTGCACGACCACAGCACCCGCAGATCGTTTTTTTGAGCGCTGCTTAAGGGTAATGCCACGGGCCTTCGGATCACCGATCACACCGCGCACCGTGGGGAGCTGTCGAAATCCAGGGAACGCGTACTCGCCCCATAGTCGCCACCGTCGCATCGCTGAATTGGCCATCCAGACATGATGCCGTTTTCGAGCCTCACCGAAATGCCCGAAAGCCAATATCCATGCGCCTTCCATCCATAGTTACCCCATCCATTTACCCACTCGATTCCAAGAAGACCCTACAATAAATGACAAGCAGTCGACTGACTCGGTCGAGGGGAGGAGAAACGATGAAATTTGGAAGAGCGCTGTTCGGTTTGATCCTGTGTGCTTCGCCGCTCACCGTTCAAGGGCAGGCGAGCGCCGAGTTTCCAACCCGGCCGATCCGGCTGATCGTGCCTGTCGCGGCCGGCGGCGGGCTGGATACCACCACCCGCGCTATCGCGCAGAAGCTGACGCAGGCATGGGGCCAACAGGTCATTGTGGACAACCGACCCGGCGCCGCGGGCGTACTCGCCTTCGACATTGCCATCAAGGCTGCCCCTGACGGTCATACGCTGCTGATGATGTCGGCGGACCACGTCATCAACTCAGTGCCCTCGCCCAAGCGTCCGTACGATATCACTCAAGACGTCACGGCCGTCAGTCAGGCCACCGCACTGTCCTATCTCGTCTACATCAACGCCTCGGTACCGTTCGCGACTTTCAAGGACCTGATTGCGTACGCTCGGGCGCACCCCGGTAAGCTCAACTACGGTACACCGGGAACCGGCAGCCTCCAGCATCTCGGTTGGGAAGTCCTCAGCCAGATGACCGGCGTGAAGCTCAACCACGTCCCCTACAAGGGTGGCGCACCGGCCCTTGTCGCAACAATCGCCGGCGAAGTGCAAATCGGCTTCGTAACGCTGACGAGTGCACGCCCGCACTTGCCATCCGGTCGTGTGCGTCCGGTGGCCGTCACTTCGCGCGAACGCATGCGCGCCATGCCGGACTTGCCGACGGTCGCCGAACTCGGGGTGACCGGCTATGAGCTCAATCAGTATTACGGCGTCGTCATAACGGCCAAGGCGCCTGCGGCCATCGTACGAAAAATCAGCACGGGGGTCGCCGCAGCCGTCAAGTCTCCGGATGTCACGCAGCGTTTCGAAGCCGAAGGCTGGCAGTTGGTCGGATCGACCCCCGAAGAGTTTCGCGCAGTCATCCGCACCGATCTGGACAAATGGACCAAGATCGTGAAGTCCATTGGTCTTTCACTCAACTAGCGCCCCCGCGCAACGATTCGACAAAGGGGAATCATGGCCAGAACACCCGATTACTTCAAAGGCAAGACGATCGCGATTACCGGTGCCGGCAGCGGGATAGGCCGAGCAACCGCCGTGATCTTCGCCCGTGAAGGCGCACGCATCGTCTGCGGCGACATCAACGTGGCCGGAGGGGAAGAGACCGTCCGGCGGGTCGCGGCCGAAGGCGGCGAGGCGATCTTCGTGCCGACCGATGTCACGAAGCGCGAAGGCGTACGCCGATTCATCGCCGCAGGCAAGGAGCGTTTCGGTCGGATCGACTTCCTGCTCAACTCGGCCGGTGGCGCACTGAAGCGCTCGTCGTTCCTGGAAATCGACGATGCGCTTTGGGATCTGAGTTTCGATCTGAACGTCAAAGGCACCTTCTACGGCATGCAGGAAGTGCTGCCGCACATGCTGGAGAACGGTGGCGGTACGATCGTCAACATCGCCAGCATGGCGCACAAGCGCGGCGGCCCCGGCACCTCGGTTCACTATGCCTCGGCCAAGGGTGCCGTCGTCACCATGACGCTTGGCGTGGCGCGCGAATTCGCCGATCGCGGCATCCGCTGCCTGTCGATATCCCCAGCATCGGTCGATACCGCGTTCCAGGCTTCGTCCGGCACGTCGAAAGAGCAGGCGGAACGCGCATTGAACGGAATCCCCATGAAGCGCATCGCCGAAGCCGACGAGATCGGCGAGCTGGTGCTGTTCATGTGCTCCGACGCATGTCACTTCATGACTGCGGATACGGTGTATGTCAGCGGGGGCGGCGGGTATCGCTGAGGGATATCGGTCTGGTCGCTGCCGTCACTGCAAGCGGCCGCGTGCACGTACCGGATCGTGCTGGGTCCGCGCGCCGGACAGAAGGTGCTGAGCTTGCGCACGGTGCCCGGCCGGGACGAGAAGATCACGCACGGCCTGTGCGCCGATGCGCACGGCTTCAACCTGCATGCCGCGGTGCACCGCGGCGCAGATCAGCGCAATCAACTCGAACGACTGTGCCGTACCATCACGCGCCCTGCGCACGCGAACAAACGGCTGCTTTTCTGGAGCAGGCTATGGCCGCAGTGGGTCGCTATGCGACCGACAACTATCAAAGTTGATTGCCGTAAAGCAGCCGGTGAATTTTCGTTTCCCGAAAGCGGCCTTTCGTTGAATACACCGGATGTAGACATCAACACCATCATCAGAAATGAACATTCAACAGACAGTAACGCCATATTCAGTCAGGGGAGTAACGCTTTGAAAATAACAATCAGGCCTGAAAACGAAGCCGACCACCTCGCCGTTGAAGTATTGACCCGCGAAGCCTTCTGGAACCTATACAAGCCAGGCTGCGATGAGCACTACACCACACATTTGATACGTGGCCATGAAGACTTTCTCCCAGACTTGACCTTTGTAGCTGAGGTAGATGGCGAGATCGTTGG
>JBIKKL010000597.1:0-3446 GCA_044360365.1 Burkholderiales bacterium
AGCGCCATGAAGGGCTTGAACGTGGATCCAGGCGGATACTGGCCCTGCAGCGCGCGGTTGGTCATCGGCCGATCGGGCGACTTGATGAGCGCGTCCCAACTCTGCTGATCGATGCCGTCGACGAAGAGATTCGGATCGAACCCCGGCTTGCTCACGAACGCCAGCACCGAGCCCGTGTTGGGATCGAGGGCGACGAGCGCGCCGCGTCGATCACCGAAGGCCTGCCATGCGATCTCCTGCAGCTTGAGATCGAGCGCGAGTACGAGGTTATCTCCCGAGGTCGGCGCGCTACGCGACAGCGTGCGAACGGCGCGGCCACCGGCATCGACTTCGACGCGCTCGAACCCCGTGGTGCCATGGAGCCGACGCTCGTAGCTTTGCTCGAGCCCCATCTTGCCGATGTGGTCCGTGCCTCGATAATTTGCAGATTGTTCGGCAGCTTCGAGGGCTTCCAGGTCCTTGGTGTTGATGCGCCCGATATAGCCGATGATGTGGGCCGTGAGATCCTTATGGGGATAGGCGCGGAAGAGCCGGGCCTTGATCTCGACGCCGGGGAATCGATACCGGTTGACCGAGAAGCGGGCAACTTCCTCGTCGCTCAGGCGATTGCGTATCGGCAGACTTTCGAAGTTCTTGCTTTCGTCGAGCAGCTTGCGAAAACGCTTGCGGTCTTTGGGTGCGATATCGACGACGGTGGCAAGTTCGTCGATGAGTGCGTCGAGATTGGCGACCCGGGCAGGGGTGATCTCCAGGGTGTAGGCCGAATAGTTGTGCGCGAGTTCGACGCCGTTGCGGTCGACGATCAGACCGCGGTTGGGGACGACGGGCGCGATGGCGATCCGATTGGACTCCGCCAGCGTGTCGTAGTGGTCATGCTCGATGACCTGAAGGTGTACGAAGCGTGCGAGCAGCACCAGGAACAGGCAGATCACGCCGATGGCCGCGATCAGAACGCGTCCGCGGAAGATGTGGATTTCATGCTGAAGATTGCGAAGTTCGGCGGCTGGCATGGGGCTGTGCTAAACGCGGTCGCCGCCGGTTTTCGGCAGCCGCGGCAGACGGATGAGGACCGACAGCGGAATCCAGAGCAACGCACCGATGATCGGCCCGAGAAAATGCGCGGCCACGGGCAGTTCATCGCCCGCAAGCAGACGCGCGGCGGTGGCAATCAAATCGCCGCCGACGAGCAGGGGTGCGATATGCAAGCTCTGCCCCATCAGGCTGAAATTGAGAACGCGCCGACTGAGCGCGATGGCGGCGAAGAGCTGCAGCACGTACACGAGGGCATGTTGACCGAAAAGGCTGCCGTCGACGAGATCGATCGACAATCCGAGCAGGAAGGCCACGGTGAAGCCGACGCGTCGGGGTTGGTGGATACCCCAGTAGACCAGCACGAGCGCGCAAAAATCCGGTCGGATCTCGGAGATCAGCACCGGCAAAGGCACGAGGTTGATCAGGAGCGCGACGATCACGGTGACTGCGATGAGCCCCGTCGTCACCGGGAGCAGAATCTCCTGCGGTCTGGCGAGGGGCATCATCGGCCGGCCTTGCGTCCTGACTTTGACTTCGCTGCGGGGGTGGCGTCTTCGACGGGCCGTTCCGGCAGTTCGCGCTTCGATGTGAGAACGAGGACATGACCGCGGCGGTCTACCCCGCCCATGGGTTCGCAGGTGATGCGCGCAAAGGCGAGGGCCGCGTTGCGATCGATCGACGTTACACGGGCGACGGGCAGGCCGGGCGGATAAACGCCGTCGATGCCCGAGGTGACCAGCACGTCGCCGATCTGGACATCGGCGTTCGCGGGCATGAAGCGCAGGTCCAGCGTGCCATCTTTGCCGTTGCCGAAGACGATCGCGCGCAGCCCGCTGCGCACGTTCTGTATCGGGACGGCCTGATCCTTGTCGTTGATCTGGGTGACTTCGGCGACGAAGGGATAAACGCGAGTCACTTGCCCGATGACACCGTCGCTGTCGACGACGGCCACGCCGGCCTTGATATCGTCCGTCATGCCCTTGTCGACGACGAACTTGCGGCTGAAGGGATCCCGTGCGCCGTAGAGCACCTCGGCGAGGATCGAATCGGGCGCAATCCGGGCCCGGGCCTCGAGCAGGCTGCGCAGTTCTGCGTTCTCGCGCCTGAGGGCATCGAGGTCCTGCAATGCGGCTGCCTGCTTGAGTGTCATCGACTTCAGCTGTGCGTTCTCCTGCTGCAGCGAGGATTGATTGCCGAAGAAATCCGCAACCCGCCCGAGCACCGCCCCGGGTGCGGCAGCGATCTGCTGCAGCGGATAAAGAACGATCGACATGCTTTGCCGGACGGGCTCCAGGTAGTGCAGACGCGAATCCGCAACCATCAATCCGATCGCCATCAGCCCGAAGACGGCGAGCCGAAATGCGGGCGACGGTCCACGCTTGAAGAAGGGCGGCGGCGTGGCATCCATGGCGGGGAATTAAACCCTTAGATCACTGCAGGCAGGCCGCAGGGTGCGCATGCCGTTGCGCACGCCGGCGGCGCGTGGAATCCGGACATCGACGATGAGTGCGACCACGCAAGTTGCCGGGCCCTCAGTCGTTGGCGAAGATGAATCCCATCGTGTCCATGAGTTCGAGCGCCTTGCCGGACCCGCGGACCACACAGGTGAGCGGATCATCCGCGACGACCACCGGCAGCCCGGTTTCCTCCATGAGCAGCCGGTCGATGTCGCGCAGCAGGGCGCCTCCACCCGTAAGCACCATGCCCTTCTCTGCGATATCTGCGGCGAGCTCGGGCGGCGTTTGTTCAAGCGCGCTCTTTACCGCACTGACGATGCTGTTCAGCGGTTCGGTGAGCGCTTCGAGAATCTCGTTGGACGAAATGGTGAAGCTGCGGGGAATGCCTTCGGCGAGATTGCGGCCCTTGACCTCTTTCTCGCGTACTTCGGAGCCCGGGAACGCCGAGCCGATCTCCTTCTTGATCATCTCGGAGGTCGTTTCGCCGATCAGCATGCCGTAATTGCGACGGATGTAGTTGATGATGGCTTCGTCGAACTTGTCGCCGCCCACCCGAACGGACCCGGCATAGACCAGGCCGCCGAGCGAGATGACACCCACCTCGGTCGTGCCGCCGCCGATGTCGACCACCATGGATCCGGTGGCATCGCTGACGGGCAGGCCTGCGCCGATCGCGGCGGCCATGGGCTCTTCGATGAGAAAGACCTTGCTCGCACCGGCGCCTTCGGCCGATTCGCGAATCGCGCGGCGCTCCACCTGGGTGGAACCGCAGGGCACACAGATGATGATCCGCGGGCTCGGCTTGAAGATGCGCGAATCGAGCACTTTCTTGATGAAGTGCTTGAGCATCTGCTCGGTGACCGTGAAGTCGGCGATCACGCCGTCTTTCATCGGCCGGATGGCGACGATGTTGTGCGGGGTGCGGCCGAGCATCGCCTTGGCGGCGAGGCCGACCTC
>JBIKKL010000599.1:0-3431 GCA_044360365.1 Burkholderiales bacterium
AAGCCGGTGTGGCCCGCAGAAATCAACGACGCGTCGTTGCGCTGAGGAAGCGCCTACGGTCGGCGGCTGAATCTGGCACGATGCGCCGCGGTGGCCGGTAGCTCTTGCGGTCATTGGTTTGCTTGCCGACGTGGCGCGGTTCGGCATGCTGATTTTTCGCTCGTCGTCGCCCACCGCAGGTGCTACGCCGCTTCAGCGACTACCGAACTTTGTCGGAAATCCTCTCCAGGTGTCCAACCAAGGCGCGGTTTCCTTCGCGTCTGGCGCCGATTTCGACACTTTTCCCACGCATGGGATCGATGGTAGCGACCCGCGCGTCTGCTACGAATCTCCGACACAGGACACTAGCGTGAAGCCGCAAGCATCAAAACGCGGTGCAGGTGGTCGGAGGTTAAAACCCTCTCCCCCTCGTATCGAGTTGGTACGTGATTTATAGCGGGGGGCGTCGTTTGTGCCATTCGGTGGCCTGCTCGTAAGCATGGGCCACGCGATAGAGCAGCGCCTCCTGCTGCGGCCCGCCGTGCAGCATCAGACCGATCGGGAACGTGTCGTTCAATCCGAAACCGCACGGTACGGAGATCTCTGGGTTCCCAGTCAGGGACGCCATTGCGTTTCTGTACACCGCTCTGGATCTGGCGGGTGCCACGCGACCGCGAATGACTACGGTTTCGGCGTCCCAGTCGTCGCCGAAGGTGCTGCCCGTGGGCATGGCGATGACATCCACTTGGCGTAGGACGGCGCTGACTTCCTGGCAGATCGCCGCGCGTGACTGCTGGGCATGAAGGTAGTCCGCGAACGATTGGGTGCGTCCCTGGGTCAGTCGCGGATGCCACTCTGGCCATTCGGCAAGTTGCGTCGGGGTATAGTGGTCTTCGAGGTAGACTTGGGCCTCCGATGCGGTAAGCACATGCAGGATCGAACGGCCGTGAGCAGTCCGCGGCAGCTCGACGTCGATCAGGGACGCGCCGAGTGCCCCAAGGACGTCGAGCGCCTTGCGCACGACGGCTTCCTCTTCTTCGCCGAGCCAGTCCTTCCAGATCCAGTCGTCGACGGGGACGCCGATGCGCACCCCGGCGATGCCGTCACGCAAACCCGCACGATACGCTTCGCGCGGCAGGTTAAGGCTGACCGGATCCTTGGGGTCGTATGCGCCAAGGATCTCAAGCAGCAGCGCGTTGTCCTCGACGGTACGTGTGAGCGGCCCCGCCTGATCGGATGTCCACGAGGACGCCCATACGCCGAATCGGCTGACCCGGCCGAAGCTCGCCTTCATGCCCACGAGGCCGCTGTTGCTGGCAGGATGGCGAACCGAACCGCCGGTATCGGTGCCGATCGAGGCGTATCCCAGGGATGCGGCCACGGCCGACGCGGAGCCGCTGCTCGATGTGCCCGGGCTGCGGCGCGGGTCCCACGGGTTTCTGCACCCGACCGGGCCAGTCGGGTGCCGGCCGATCTCGGACACGACCTTTCCTAGCAGAATGCCGCCTGCGTCCTCGAGCAGTGTGTGGAGGGTGGCACTTTCGCGCGGTCGATGGTCTACGCCCTTGGGGTCGCCGAAGGTGGTGCGTATGCCTTGCGTGGCGACGACGTCCTTGAGCGTGTACGGAATCCCGTGCAACGG
The DNA here is from genome assembly GCA_044360365.1 of Burkholderiales bacterium. Taxonomy (GTDB): domain Bacteria; phylum Pseudomonadota; class Gammaproteobacteria; order Burkholderiales; family WYBJ01; genus WYBJ01. Next base: position 1,622 of record JBIKKL010000599.1, read on the forward strand.
CCCCCGATAGCGACCGTGCACGATCTCTTGCTCTGCGACGCGGGCGCGCTGCAATGCATAGTCGGACGCCAGCGTGGTGAAACAACCCAAGCGCGGCTGCAGCACGTTGATGCGTTCCAGTAGCGCCATCGTCAGTTCGACGGGCGACAACTCTCGCCTTCGGAGGCGCTCGCTGGTCTGGGCGATCGATGCCGATACGACGTCGGCGTAGTCGGTACTCATGATCATCTTCCTCGGCGTAGTCGATGGACGGGGTCGGCCTGATTTCGGTGCGTCGGTAGTTTGATGTCGGTCACCACAGGTCGTGCCTGCATGAACGGATCCGGCCCCGCGATTGGTTCCGGTTCTCTTGTTGCGCGCCGCGCTCGTCAGGGCTCGACCTTGATGTTGGCGGACTTGATGATGTCCCCGAACATGGTTCTATCCGCCTTGATCAAGGCCGCGAACTGATCGGGTGTCGAGACGAAAGGCTCCATTCCGAGCGCCCCCAGCTTGTCGCGAAAGTCGGGCAGGGCCAGGACCCTGGCGATTTCCGCTGACAGCACGCCCACGATGGCCCGCGGAGTGCCGGCCGGGGCGAGCATCCCGAACCATGAATTCGACAGGAACCCGGGCATCCCAGACTCGGTGAAGGTAGCCACCTGCGGCAAGGCGGGCAGACGTTTGTCGCCGGTGACGGCGACGGCTCGAAGACGTCCCGACTTGATGTAGGACAGCGACGACACGATCGGCTGCAGCGACAACTCCACGTGTCCGCCGACCAGATCGGCGAACGCTGGGCCGCCGCCCTTGTAGTTGAGCTGGCCGGGGCGTGCCTTGGCCAAGGCGATCAACTCGCGGAGGTTGTTGACCGGGAGCGACGGATGGATGAGCAGCAGCCACTCGGAACGGGTGAGACTCCCGACCGGCGTGAAATCCTTGATGATGTCGTAGGGTGCCGGATACAGCAGGGACGAAATGACGAAGGTGCGGCTCATGACCATCACCGTGTAGCCGTCGGGCTTCGATTTCGCCAGTGCGTCGGTGCCGATGATCGTGTTGCCGCCGGCACGGTTGTCCACGATGAAGCGGTGATTCAACCCTTCGCTCATCTTTTCGGCGACGAGACGGGCAAGCGGATCCACGCTCCCGCCCGGAGGAAACGGTACGATCGTGCGCACGGGCCGACTGGGGTAGGGCTGCTGAGCGATCGCAGGCAGCGTGCCCAGCAGGAAAAGCGTGGCGACAGCAACGGACTGCTTCGGCGCAATGCGGAATCTCATGGTTGCTTCCTTTGAGTGCGATGTTGATCACTACCCGCCGCAGCACGAAGCATGCGCAATGCGCAGGCGCTCCCTGCTGGGACGGTGCAACACACTTGCCGAGCACCCACGTTGCATGCAACGGTGGGCCTTGCTTGCGCTTCTCGGGTCGGAGCTGCGTTCACGCGGAAGGGCGCGCGCGTGACCATGCAATATATATACCGATTCTCCACACGCCTGCACAAAAAGCACCGTGGCGCGCATTGCAGTGAATGTCGATACGCTGTGTCGCGCTGGAGCGCTCGCGTCGATGGGGCGAATCCTCGAATACGCGTCCATGCAGTGAACCTCGCGCTGACCCCGGGGGGACTCAGACAGGGATTCGGTCGTTCACGAGGCGTTGCCCATCCGAAACGTCGCCGCTTGTCCGGCGGTCCAGGGCAGGTCGCGGCGGATGCGCTGGACCAGTTCCAGTGCATAGGGTGCCGTCTCGAACAGCAGCGCGAGTTGAGTCGGCGGCAGGGTAAGGCCGGCCCGAAGAGCCATCGTCTGGACCATGCCGCGTGTCG
>JBIKKL010000072.1:0-12337 GCA_044360365.1 Burkholderiales bacterium
CCCCCTCCCGTTTTCCCTTCGTCCTTTCCCGCTATCGGCGCGGCGACCGCCAAACCCAAGGGCTAGTGCCCCCCCGACCGCGCCACCGACAGCAGCTTCTGCACTTCGTCGCCGTGCAGGCGCAGATTGCGCCGATGCCACGCACCGACCATCACCATCGTGCCGGCGACGAACAGGCCGAACGCGGTAATGGCGACGTAGATCGATACGCCATGGCGAATCAGGCTCGAATACGCGACGATCATGATGAGGATGCTCGCGTTTTCGTTGAAGTTCTGGACCGCGATCGAGCGGCCGGCTCCCATCAGGTGATGGCCGCGATGCTGGAGCAGGGCGTTCATCGGAACGACGAAGAACCCGGCGAGGCCGCCGATCAGGACGAGCACCGGGACTGCCACCCAGAGGTCTCGGACGAACACCATGGCGATGACGATCAGGCCCATCGCGATCCCGAGCGGAATCACGCTGACCGCACGGTCGAGGGAGATGCGCACCGAAGCGATGACCGCACCGGCCGCGATGCCTGCGGCGACAACCCCTTGCAGGATCGAGGCCTGGCTGAGGTTGTAGCCCAGGGCAGCATCGGCCCAGGCGATCACGATGAATTGCAGCGTGGCGCCTGCGCCCCAGAAGAGCGTCGTCACCGCGAGCGAGATCTGGCCCAGCTTGTCGCGCCACAGGCGCATGCAGCAGCTCGAAAAGTCCTTGACCGTATCCCACGGATTGGAAGGCAGCGCCTTCAGCGCAACGCCCGTGCTGGGAATGAAGAGATTGAACAGCGCCGCGATCAGGTAAACCACCGTCACGATGGTGATTGCGATTTCGGCAGGCGTGTCGATGTGGGTGTCGACGCCGGAGACGTCGATGCCGAGGAGGAAGCCGGACACCTTGGGCGCAATCAGCAGGCCGCCGAGCACCGTGCCGAGAATGATCGATCCGACGGTCAGTCCTTCGATCCAGCCGTTCGCAGCGACCAGCCGGCTATGCGGCAGGTACTCGGTAAGGATGCCGTACTTGGCGGGGGAATAGGCGGCCGCGCCAAGCCCGACCACTGCATAGGCAATCAGCGGATCCGCGCCGAAGAGCATCATGAGGCAGCCGCAGACCTTGATCGTGTTGCTCACGAACATCACCTTGCCCTTGGGCAGGCGGTCGGCGAAGGCACCGACGAAGGGTGCGAGCACGACGTAGGAAATCACGAAGCAGAACTTGAGGTACGGCGGCAGCCAGTCGGGGGAACTCTGCTGGATCAGTAGGGCGATGGCTGCGACCAGCAGGGCATTGTCGGCGAGCGACGAGAAGAACTGCGCCGCCATGATGATATAGAAACCGCCGGGCATCGGAGACTCTGTATGGGTTGCGTTCCGCCGAAGTGACGACGCAGGGGCGCTGCTGCCCCGAGTCGCGCCGGCCGAGCATGCCTAGTGAACAGGAAGGTTTGGAATGCGTCGTTCGCTTGGACGATGTGATTTCCGCCCGAGGAACCTGTGGGCGCGCGCTTTTATACCATACTCGTTTGGAACGCCCTGAAGCACGTCGCGCTTGCCGCGTATCCTCCCGCGGCTGGCGGGTCGCGCCGTCATCGCGGGCCGGTGGTTCCCGGGCCCACAGTGCGCGGTACGGGCGAATCTATGCTTGAATAGCGGCGCAGTCGGTCCGGACCTTGAGTGGTGGGCGCGTCAGTGGCCATCGGGGGCGACGCGCTACTGTACCTTGTCCGTTTCGTTCAATCGTCGACTTCATGCCCCGGCCTATCCTCGCGACCATCGATCTCAACGCGCTGCGCAGCAACCTCGCCGCAGCTCGCCGAGCCGCACCGAAGGCGCGTGTCCTGGCAGTGGTGAAGGCCAACGCCTATGGTCACGGCGTGCTGCGTGCAGCGCATGCGTTCTCGACCGCGGACGGTTTTGCCACGCTGGAGATCGACAGTGCGGTGCGGCTGCGCGAGGCGGGCCATCGTCACCCGGTGCTGCTGCTCGAAGGCGTATTCGATGCGTCCGAGCTTCGGATGGCTGCCGAGCTGCGGTTCGGTCTCGCCCTCCATGATCCGGAGCAGGTCGGCATGCTGCGCTCGCTCCCGCGCGACGCTCGCATCGACGTGTTTCTGAAACTCAACACGGGAATGAACCGGCTCGGCATCCCGCTGCACCGGTTCGCTGCGGTACGCGACGCCCTGCAGGCTGAGGATCGTGTGGGGTCCATCACGCTCATGACGCACTTCGCCTGCGCAGATGACGAACGGGGTGTCGCCGAGCAGTGGGATCGCTTCAGCGCGGCGACACGCGGCATCGATCTGCCGCGCACGGTCGCGAACTCGGCGGCACTGCTGCGTCATCCCCATACGCATGCCGACTGGGTACGTCCGGGTCTCATGCTCTACGGCGGCTCACCATTCGCCGATGTCTCTGCGCAGGATCTCGGCTTGCAGCCGGCCATGACCCTCACGTCGCGGGTGATCGGCGTTCAGGAACTCGCTCCCGGCGATTGCGTGGGTTACGGCGCGACCTTCGTGGCCCAACGTCCGATGCGCGTCGGCATCGTCGCGTGCGGGTACGCCGACGGGTATCCCCGCCACGCGCCGAGCGGCGCCCCGGTGCTCGTCGACGGCATCCGTGCCGGAACGGTCGGACGCGTCTCGATGGACATGATGTGCGTGGATCTCACCCACATTCCCGGGGCTGGACGCGAGAGCCTGGTGACGCTTTGGGGCGACGGGCTCCCCGCCGATGAGGTGGCAGCCCACGCCGGGACGCTGAGCTACGAGCTATTTTGCGCGCTTGCGCCCCGCGTCCCCGTGGTGGAAAGGGAGTAGCGCCGCAATGGCGAAAGCGAAGACGATCTATGCCTGCACCGAGTGCGGCGGGCAGACCCTGAAGTGGCAGGGGCAATGTCCGCACTGCCAGGCCTGGAACACGCTGGTCGAATCGGTGGCCGAAGCCGCTGCGCCGAAGCGGTTCTCCGGGCTTGCGGCGCCCAGTCAGATCGTGATGCTCTCGGAGGTCGAAGCGGCCGAAGAGTCGCGCATCGCCACCGGCGTCGGCGAGTTCGATCGTGTGCTCGGCGGCGGACTCGTGCCGGGCGCGGTGGTGCTCATCGGCGGCGACCCGGGGATCGGCAAGTCCACTTTGCTTCTGCAGGCGCTGTGTGCAATGAGTGCCGCGCACACCGTCCTGTACGTGAGCGGCGAGGAGTCTGCCGCCCAGGTGGCGCTGCGCGGCAGGCGCCTCGCACTGGATGTTTCGTCGACCCGCGTGCTGGCCGAGATCAACGTGGAGAAGATCCTAGCGGCGGCGAGCAGTGTGAAGCCGGCGGTGGCGGTCATGGACTCGATCCAGACGCTCTACTCGGATCAACTGCAGTCGGCGCCGGGTTCGGTTGCGCAGGTACGCGAATGCGCTGCGCAGCTTACCCGCTTCGCCAAATCGAGCGGCACCGTGATCGTGCTCGTCGGCCACGTGACGAAGGAAGGCGCCATCGCGGGTCCACGCGTGTTGGAACACATCGTCGATACCGTGCTCTATTTCGAGGGCGACACGCACTCGAGCTTTCGGCTGGTGCGCGCGATCAAGAACCGCTTCGGGGCCGTGAACGAGATCGGTGTGTTCGCGATGGGCGACAAGGGGTTGAAGGGCGTGAGCAATCCCTCCGCGATCTTTCTGTCCCGGCACGGTGAGCAGGTCGCGGGCTCGTGCATCTGTGTCACGCAGGAAGGGACGCGTCCGCTGCTGGTCGAAGTGCAGGCGCTCGTCGATGAGGCGCATGCGCCCAATCCGCGGCGCCTGACCGTCGGGCTCGAACAAAACCGGCTGGCGCTCCTGCTCGCCGTCCTGCATCGGCATGCAGGCATTGCTTGCTTCGATCAGGATGTTTTCATCAATGCGGTCGGCGGGGTGCGGATCACAGAGCCTGCGGCCGATCTCGCGGTGCTGCTTGCAGTCGTGTCGTCGCTCAAGAACAAGCCGCTGTCGGACAAGCTCGTGGTCTTCGGCGAGGTCGGGCTGGCCGGCGAAGTCCGCCCGGTGCAGCGCGGTCAGGAACGCCTGAAGGAGGCGGCGAAGCTGGGCTTCAAGCAGGCGCTGATTCCTGCGGCCAATGCGCCGAAGCAGGAGGTGCCCGGGATCGAGGTGCACGCCGTGACGCGCATCGACGAAGCGGTGGCCTGGGTGCGGTGAGGCGCGTCGTGCGCCGAGGAGGGAAACGCAGATGAATCCGTATGAGCAGCAACTCGACAAGAATGGCGCAAACTTCGTTCCGTTGTCACCGCTGAGTTTCATTGCGCGCTCGGCCGAGGTGTATCCGGACAAGGTTGCACTCATCCACGGCGAGTTGCGCCAGACGTGGCGCGAGACCTATGGGCGATGCCGAAGGCTCGCATCCGCCCTTGCCCGGCGAGGGATCGGTCTGGGCGACACCGTGGCGATCCTCGCGCCGAACACCCCGGCGATGTACGAAGCACACTTCGGCGTGCCGATGGCTGGCGCCGTGCTGAACACGATCAACATACGGCTCGATGCAGCGACGATCGCGTTCATTCTGGATCACGGGGAAGCGAAGGTGCTCCTCGTCGATCGCGAGTTCGCGGCGGTGGCGGCCGAGGCGCTTCGGCAGTCGACATCGCGCCCTTTGGTCGTCGACATCGACGATGCGCTGTACGACGGTCCGAACGATCGGATCGGCACGCTCGATTACGAGTCGCTGCTTGCGGAAGGCGATCCGCAGTTCGAATGGAAACTCCCCGCCGACGAATGGCAGGCCATTGCGCTCAACTACACCTCCGGCACCACCGGCAACCCGAAAGGGGTGGTGATTCATCATCGGGGCGCCTACCTCAACTGTTTCGGCAATGCGGTGTCTTCTGCGATGGCGGGCAACACGGTCTATCTCTGGACGCTGCCGATGTTTCACTGCAACGGCTGGTCGTTCACGTGGACGATGGCGCTGCTCGCCGGTACCAACGTCTGCCTGCGGCGGGTGGAGACGCGTGCGATCTTCGAAGCCATCAAGACGCAGCGGGTCACGCATCTGTGCGGGGCTCCGATCGTCCTCAACATGATGGTCAATTCGCCTGCAGAGGAGCGTGCGCTCGTCGATCATCCGCTCGAAGCCATGACGGGCGGAGCGGCGCCGCCGGCCGCGGTCATCGCGCGCATGGAGGAGATGGGCATCTCGGTCACGCATCTCTATGGTCTCACCGAGACCTACGGCCCGACCGTCTCGTGCGCCTGGCACGAAGCGTGGGATCCGCTGCCTCTGCCGGAGCGCGCGCGCTTGAAGAGTCGGGTCGGCGTGCGCAAGGCCAACATGGAGAGCGTGACGGTCATCGATCCGGATACGATGACGGAAGTGCCGCGCGACGGCGAGACGATGGGCGAGATCATGATGCGCGGCAACGTCGTGATGCGAGGGTACTTCAAGAATCCGCAGGCCTCCGCGGAGGCTTTCGCGGGCGGCTGGTACCACACCGGGGATCTCGGCGTGATCCATCCCGACGGCTACATACAGGTCAAGGATCGCTCCAAGGACATCATCATCTCCGGCGGCGAGAACATTTCGTCGATCGAGCTGGAAGACACGCTGTACCAGCATCCGGACGTGCTCGAAGCCGCCGTCGTTGCGCGCCCCGACGACCATTGGGGGGAGACCCCCTGCGCGTTCGTCACCCTGAAGGCGGGGTCGAGTTCGACGCAGGCCGACATCGTCGCCTTCTGCCGTGAACGCCTCGCGCACTTCAAGGTGCCGAAGACCGTCGTCTTCGGGCCATTGCCGAAGACGGCGACCGGAAAGATTCAGAAGTACGTCCTGCGCGAACGCGCGCGCCAGCCGGCTGATCTCGCCTGACCCCAAAATTCGGTGCCTGGCACGTGCCTGGCACCGAATTTCGCTTTATGGACTGTTGCGGTGCGGCGAGCGCGTGTTCGCGTGGAAACCGAAGCCGCGTTGCGGTGTCGAGTGGGGGTATCGGCGTTATAATTGCGGTTTTTCTGGGTCAATCAACGGGAAAGGGCCGATGAAAGTTCTAGTCGGAGTCAAGCGCGTCGTCGACGCGAATATCAAGGTACGGGTGAAGAGCGATGGCACGGGGGTCGATACTGCCAACCTCAAAATGGCTATGAACCCGTTTTGCGAAATCGCCGTCGAACAAGCCGTCCGCATGAAGGAAGCCGGCACGGTCACCGAGATCGTCGCCGTATCGATCGGTGCCGCCCAGTGTCAGGAAACGCTGCGTACCGCCCTCGCGATGGGCGCCGACCGCGCGATCCTGGTCGAGACCACCGAAGAAGTGCAGCCCCTCGCCGTCGCCAAGGCGATGAAGGCGCTGTGCGACAAAGAGAAGCCCAGCCTCGTCATCATGGGCAAGCAGGCCATCGACGACGACTGCAATCAGTCCGGGCAGATGGTTGCCGCCCTGTTGGGCTGGCCTCAGGCCTGCTTCGTATCGAAGATCGAAGTCTCCGGCGACAGCGCGCAGATCACGCGCGAGATCGACGGGGGTCTAGAGAGGCTGGCTGCCAAGCTGCCGTTGGTGATGACCACCGATCTGCGTCTGAACGAACCCCGTTACGTGACGCTCCCCAACATCATGAAGGCCAAGAAGAAGCCGCTCGAGATCGTGAAGCCGGCGGATCTGGGCGTCGACGTCGCGCCGCGCCTGACGACCGTCAAGGTCGCCGAGCCTCCTGCGCGTACCGCGGGCGTCAAGCTCGACGACGTGTCCGCCTTGGCCGACAAGCTGAAGAACGAGGCACGGGTCATCTGACCGTTCGGTTGCCCAGGATGCCGGCCCCAAGCCAGGGTCGGCGGTTTGATGAGTTTGCCGCCGCGGCGTGAGCCGCGCGGTCGCGAGAGGTCGAGATAATGTCCATTCTGGTTGTTGCAGAGCATGACGGGGCCCGGCTCAAGTCGGGATTTCTAAACACGATCACGGCAGCGAAGAAGATCGGTGGCGACATCACCGTGCTGGTCGCCGGACATCAGTCCGGGGCAGCCGCCGAAGCGGTAGCCAAGGTGGCTGGCATTGCGAAGGTGCTGCATGTCGACAACGCACTTTACGCTCAGCCCACCGCAGAAAATCTGGCAGCGCTGGTGCTGTCGATGGCAAAGAACTACACGCACATCGTCGCGGCCGCCACCGGATACGGCAAGAACTTCATGCCGCGCGTCGCGGCGCTGCTCGATGTGGCGCAAGTCTCCGACATCAGCGATGTGGTGTCCGCCGATTCGTTCATCCGGCCGATCTACGCCGGCAATGCGCTGGCCACCGTGCAGTCGAAGGATCCCATCAAGGTCGTGACGGTGCGTATCGCTTCGTTCGATGCGAGCCCGGCCGAAGGTGGTAGTGCGCCGATCGAAGCGGTGGCTGCGGGCGCCGACACGGGCCTGACGACAGTCCAGGGGCAGGAGCTGACCAAGTCCGCACGTCCCGAGCTCACGGCAGCCCGCGTCATCGTCTCCGGCGGTCGCGGCATGGGCAGCGGGGACAACTTCAAGATCCTCGAAGCACTGGCGGACAAGATGAACGCCGCCGTCGGCGCATCGCGTGCGGCCGTCGATTCGGGTTTCGTCCCGAACGACTATCAGGTCGGTCAGACCGGCAAGATCGTCGCGCCCGAACTCTACGTCGCGGTCGGCATCTCCGGGGCCATTCAGCACCTGGCCGGCATGAAGGACAGCAAGGTCATCGTCGCGATCAACAAGGATCCGGAAGCGCCCATCTTCGCCGTGTCCAACTACTGGGTCGTCGATGACTTGTTCAAGGCCGTGCCCGAGCTCACCAGCAAGCTCTGATGCCCTGCCCGTGCACGCGCATTGCGTGTGCTCGGGCGCATCATCGATCGTGGCGAGTCGCTTGAACACCAGGCAGCCATGTCGAGCGGATCGGATGGCCGTGTTTCTTTCGCCCGGACTGCAAGCATTGCAGCCCGGGCGATGTCTTTTGTATAGCTGATTTTGCAAAGGTACGTCGATGTCCACCTACGTCGCTCCGCTGAAGGATATGCAGTTCGTGATCAACGAATTGGTCGGTCTGCGCGAGATCGCCGCGATCCCGGCGTTCGCCGAGGTGACGAGCGATCTCGTCGAGCAGGTTCTCGGCGAGGCCGGCAAGTTCGGTGCGGAAGTCCTCGCGCCGCTCAACCGAATCGGCGATACCCATCCCGCCAGACTCGACGATGGTGTCGTGACGACGCCACCGGGCTTTAAGGACGCGTACGCCCGGTTCGTCGAAGCCGGCTGGAACGGGCTCGCCGGTGAAGCCGAGTTCGGAGGCCAAGCGTTGCCGCACATCGTTTCGATGCCTGTCGCCGAGGTCTGGAACAGCGCGAACATGGCGTTCTGCCTGTGTCCGATGCTCACCAGCGGCGTGCTCGAGGTGCTGAAAAATCAGGGCAGCGACGGAATGCGCAAGCGCTTTCTCCCGAAGCTCACCACCGGGGTCTGGACCGGCACCATGAACCTCACCGAGCCGCAGGCCGGTTCCGATCTCGCCGCCGTTCGCACGCGTGCCGTGCCGCAGCCGGATGGCACCTACCAGATCAGCGGGCAAAAGATCTTCATTACGTACGGCGAGCATGATTTCACCGAGAACATCATTCATCTTTTGCTCGCACGTACGCCCGATGCGCCCGAAGGCACGCGGGGGATCTCGTTGTTCATCGTGCCCAAGTTTCTGCTCGACGAGGCGGGCAATCCGTCGGTGCGCAACGATGTGCGCTGCGTCTCCATCGAACACAAGATGGGCATTCATGCGAGCCCCACCTGCGTGCTCTCCTACGGCGACAACGGCGGCGCGACCGGCTATCTCGTCGGCAAAGAGAACGAGGGCCTGCGCTACATGTTCATCATGATGAATCATGCGCGGCTCGGGGTGGGGCTAGAAGGCGTGGCGATTGCTGAGCGGGCTTACCAGCACGCGTTGACGTACGCCAGGCAGCGTGTCCAGGGGCGGCCCCTCGGTGCTCGTTCCGGGGATCGCGTCACGATCATCCATCACCCCGACGTGCGCCGAATGCTGATGCTGATGAAGTCGCAGATCGAGGCCATGCGTGCGCTTACCTATACCGCGGCGGGCGCACTCGATCAGGCTGGTCATCATCCTGATCCGGAGCAGCGCGCGCAGCAGCAGGCATTCGTCGATCTGATCACCCCGGTCGTCAAGGCGTGGTGCACCGAACGCGCGGTCGATATCGCTTCGCTCGGGGTTCAGATCCACGGCGGCATGGGTTTCATCGAGGAGACCGGGGCGGCACAGTTCTATCGCGATGCCCGCATCACCACCATCTACGAAGGCACGACAGGCATACAGGCCATGGATCTCGTCGGACGCAAGGTGGCCGCAGAGGGGGGGGCGACGATGCGGGCGGTCCTCGCACGATTGAAGACCTTGCCCGCACAACTCGAAAAGTCCGTCCACGCCGATGTGCAGGCCATGCGCGATCCGATGATTGCCGCACTCGACGCGTTGACGTCCGCGACGGACTGGGTGGTCAAGACGGCCCCTGCCGACATGCAGGTCGTCGCTGCGAGTGCCGTACCGTATCTCGACCTCGCCGGCACCACCCTGGGTGGCGCGCTGATGGCGCAATCCGCGCTGATCGCGGCGAAGCACCTGAGCGATCAGGCGGGCGATGCAGCGTTTTATCAAGCCAAGATCGCGACGGCACGCTTCTATGCCGATCATGTGCTCTCGAAGGCTCCGTCGCACGCCCGGACGGTCACGACTGGCGGCGGATCCGCGCTGGCGCTCGAAGTGGCGCAGTTCTAGTAACCGTAACGCAGCTTCGACGTTCACGAGCGGAGTCTCGACGCGGGGTGGGCGTGGCTGGACGCCGTCATACCCCGCGTGTAAAGTCCGCGGCAGTCAGTCGGACATAACGCAACGAAGACAGGCGCTCGTGAGCCTGTCCAGCCGGGGATGCCCACGATGGGTGCGCTTGGATTCGCCGCATGCGCTGCCGTAGTTGTCGCCTGGGTTCTCGGCTACTTCGCCGCGCCGTTGTGGCTTTGGACGTTGGCGGCAGCGGTGCTGCTCGGCGCAGCAGGCGTCGGAGTCGTCGCGTGGAGCATCTTCGGTGTGCTCGCTGTCGTGCTCAACGCAGCACCGATTCGTCGCGCGATTCTCGCGTCGCCGCTCTTGAAAGTCTTCCGCGGCATCCTGCCGCAAATGTCCCCGACCGAGAGGGAAGCGCTCGACGCCGGCACGGTCTGGTGGGAGGGCGAACTGTTCAGCGGTCGGCCCGACTGGAAGAAGCTTCTCGGCTATCCCGCGCCGAAACTCTCGGCCGAAGAGCAGGCCTTCGTCGACGGTCCGGTGGAAGCGTTGTGTGCCATGGTCGATGATTGGCAAGTGACCCATGAACTGGGCGACCTGCCGCCGCCCGCCTGGGACTTCATCAAGCAGCACGGGTTTCTCGGGATGATCATACCCAAGGAGTACGGCGGCAAGGGCTTCAGCGCGCTTGCGCATTCCGAGGTCGTGATGAAGCTCACCTCGCGCAGCGGAACGGCCGCGGTGTCGGTGATGGTGCCCAATTCGCTCGGTCCCGCGGAACTGCTGCTGCACTATGGCACCCAGGCGCAGAAGGATCACTATCTGCCCCGACTCGCGCGCGGGATCGAGATTCCGTGTTTTGCGCTGACGAGTCCCGACGCCGGATCGGACGCAGGCGGGATTCCCGATTACGGCATCGTCTGCCGGGGCGAGTGGAACGGGCAGCCGGATGTGCTCGGGATTCGGCTCACCTGGGAGAAGCGCTATATCACCCTGGGTCCGATCGCGACCCTCCTGGGCCTCGCATTCCGTCTCTACGATCCGCAGCACCTTCTGGGCAGCGAGGACGATGTCGGCATCACGCTCGCATTGATTCCCACCGATACGCCGGGCGTCCACATCGGGCGCCGACACCTTCCGCTCAACTCCGCATTCATGAACGGGCCGAACTGGGGGCGCGATGTATTCGTTCCCATGGACGCCGTGATCGGCGGTGCAGAGTTCGTGGGTCAGGGCTGGCGCATGCTGATGAATTGCCTGGCAGCCGGGCGTTCGATTTCCTTGCCCGCCAATGGCGTCGGCATCGGCAAGCTGTGTGCACTGACGACTGGCGCCTACGGTCGCGTGCGTACCCAGTTCAATCTGTCCATCGGTCGTTTCGAGGGCGTCGAGGAAGTGATCGCCCGCATCGGGGCGAACGTGTACGTCATGGACGCAGCGCGCGTCATGACCGCTGGGGCGGTCGATCTCGGCGAGAAGCCGGCGGTGGTCTCGGCAATCGTGAAGTACCATCTGACCGAGCGCGGCCGACAGGTCATCAACGACGCCATGGACGTGCATGCCGGCAAGGGCATCTGCATGGGGCCCAACAATTACCTGGCTCGTGCCTATCAGGCCACGCCCATTCCGATCACCGTCGAAGGGGCGAACATACTCACCCGGTCCATGATCATCTTCGGGCAAGGGGCCATTCGCGGTCACCCGTGGGTGCGCGAGGAGATCGAAGCGGCGCAGGACGCCGATCCCTCCCGGGCCGTGCTGCGGTTCGATCGTGCATTTTTCGGTCACCTCGGCTTCGTCGTGACGAACGTCTGTCGCGCGCTCTGGCTAGGGCTGAGCGAAGCGCGTCTGGCCGGTGCGCCGGGCGACCGCCACGTGCGTCGTTACTATCAACAGCTCACGCGCATGTCCGCGGGCTTCGCTCTCGCAGCCGACCTGTGCATGTTGAGTCTGGGGGGCAGCCTCAAGCGGCGTGAACAGATTTCCGGGCGGCTCGGCGATATTCTCAGTCAGATGTATCTCGCCTGCGCTGCCCTCAAGCGCTACCAGGATGCGGGTTGCCCCGCCGACGACTTGCCCATGTTGCATTGGGGGGTGCGCGATTGTCTCTATCGCATTCAGGAAGCATTCTTCGCCATCTTCTGCAATTTGCCGAACGCCGGCGTTGCGTTGATGTTGCGGTGGATCGTTTTCCCGCTCGGCCGACTCTTCCGTGTTCCGCCGGATAGCATCGGACGGGAGGTCGCCCATACCCTCGGCATGCCCGGTCCCGCGCGAGACCGCTTGACGCACGGCGCCTATGTTCCGAAGCTCGAAGAAGACGCGGTCGGCGCACTCGAGTTGGCTCTCGTTGCGGTGATTGCCGCTGAACCGGCCGAAGCCAAGCTGCACGCCGCAATCCGCGACGGCAGGATCGTTGCGAAGCTGCGGCCCGAGCAGCTGAAGATCGCCGTGGAGCACGGGATCATCTCCGCGACCGAACTCGCGGTCATCGAACGCGCGGCGCAGTTGCGCCGGCGGGTGATCATGGTCGACGACTTTCCGCGAGATCTCGGCGCGAGCGAATTGCAT
>JBIKKL010000600.1:0-3425 GCA_044360365.1 Burkholderiales bacterium
AACTGCGCCAACCTTCGTCGACGACGAGCGCGCGGTGCGTACGCGCCACGCTTTCAAGAAGGGTGGCTTCGTCGAGGGGGCGCAGCACACGCAAGTCGATGACCTCGGCTTCGATACCCCGTTCAGCCAGCGCCGATGCGGCGTCGAGCGTCTTCCACAACGTGCCGCCGTAGCAGACGAGCGTGACGTCTCGCCCGCCACGTCGCACCGCGGCGTGGGCGATGTCGATGCTCGGCCATGTCGCGGGACGCTCCGCTTCCATGTTGTAGAGCATCGCATGTTCGAACATCACGACCGGATCGGGATCTGCGATGGCGAGCGCGAGCATGCCCCGCGCATCTTCGACGGTTGCCGGTGCCAGCACCTTGATGCCGGGCACGTGCGCGTACCAGACCTCTAGGCTGTGGGAGTGCTGGGCCGCGAGCTGTCGACCGGCGCCCGTCGCCATGCGTATCACCACAGGCACCGAGAACTGCCCGCCCGACATGTGCCTAAGTGCGGCTGCGGTATTCACGATCTGATCGAGCGCGAGCAGACTGAAGTTGACGGTCATGATCTCCACGATGGGACGCATGCCGCCCAGCGATGCGCCGATGCCCGCGCCGACGAAGCCCAGCTCGGAGAGCGGGGTGTCCCGAACGCGCTCCGGGCCGAATTCATCGAGCAGTCCCTTCGATACGGCGTAGCTGCCGCCATAGCGGCCGACATCCTCGCCCATGAGGAACACGCGCGCATCGTTGGCAAGGGCCTCCCGATGCGCTTCCCGCAGCGCCTCTCGATAACTGATTCGAGCAGCCATGCTCATGCGGCGGGCTCCGTGTAGGTGTCGCGCGCAAGCTCGCTTGCGTCCTCCCAGGTGCCGGCATCGGCGAACTCGACCGCATCGTGCACTTCCAGCGCAGCGGCGGCGTCGATGGCGAGAAACTGGGCCTCCGTGAGATGGCCCTCGGCCTTCAGGCGCGTCGTGAGCTTGTGGATCGGCCCGCGCTGCTTCCAGGCTTCGATCTCCGCCTTGTCTCGATAGAGATCGGGATCGAACATCGAGTGTGCGCGATAGCGGTAGGTCAGCAATTCCAGGAAGCAGGGGCCGTTGCCGGCGCGGATGGCGCTTACCGCTGCGCACGTCGCCTGATGAACGGCAAGCACGTCCATGCCGTCGACCTGTTCGCTCCGGACGCGATACGAAGCGGCCTTGCGCGAGAGATCGGTTTCCGACTCGGCGCGTTCCAATGCCGTACCCATACCGTAGCGATTGTTCTCGCAGAGAAAGAGCACCGGAAGCTTCCACAGTGCAGCGAGATTGAGCGATTCGTGAAATGCACCTTCCGCGACGGCGCCGTCGCCGAAGTAGCACGCTGTCACGTTCGACCGGGACTGCATTCGATCAGCCAGGGCGAGCCCGACGGCGAGGGGCAGCCCGCCGCCGACGATTGCGTTGCCGCCATAGAACCGGGTTGCCGCATCGAACAAGTGCATGGAGCCACCGCGACCGCGGCAGCACCCTTCCTGCTTGCCGAACATTTCCGCCATGATGCTTCTTGCCGTCATGCCGCGCACGAGTGCATGGCCATGTTCGCGGTACGTGGCGACGATGTTGTCCTCCGTGGCGAGTGCATGCAGCGTGCCGACGGCGACCGCTTCCTCGCCGACATAGAGATGCAGGAACCCGCGGATCTTTCCCTGCCCGTAGAGATCGGCACATGCTTCTTCGAAGCGGCGGATGCGGACCATGTCCGTCAGCAGGCGCAGGGCAGGTTCGCGATCGAGGGCAGCGGACGCCAGGGCTGTGCTCACGTCTATCCTTCCAGCATGGATGTGTCGCCTTCCGGGAGGCCCAACTCGCGAGCCTTCAGGAGCCGGCGCATGATCTTGCCGCTGCGGGTACGAGGCAGCACGGGAAGAAACGCGATCTCCTTCGGCGCTACGGCGGCCCCGAGGCGCTTGCGCGCGTGGCCGAGCAGTTCCAGACGCAGCGCATCCGTGGCTTCGAAGCCTGCACGCAACGACACGAAAGCCTTCACGGCTTCGCCCGCTACCGGATCGGGCTTGCCGATGACGCCGGCTTCGGCGATCGCCGGATGCTCCATCAGGATGCTTTCGACTTCGAACGGGCCGATGAGATGCCCGGCCGACTTGATGACGTCGTCGGCACGGCCCACGAACCAGTAGTATCCGTCGGCGTCTCGCTTGGCGAGATCGCCGGTGAGATACCAGTCGCCGTCGAAGCACTTGCGGTAGCGCTCGTCCTGCCCGAGGTAGCCCCGGAACATCGATGGCCATCCCTTGCGTAGCGCAAGTTCGCCTTCCACGTCTGGATCGTCGACGAACTCGATGCCGCCGCCTTCGGGGCGGCGCACGATCCGCGCGTCGATACCCGGCAGCGGCATGCCCATCGAGCCGGGTTTGATGTCCATCGCGGGCGTGTTGCCGATCATGATGCCGCCGGTTTCGGTCTGCCACCAGTTGTCGTGGATCGGCAGACCGAGGACGTCCTGACCCCACCAGACGGCTTCGGGATTGAGCGGCTCGCCCACGCTTGCGATGAAGCGCAGCGCAGGAAACGTGAACTTGCGCGCGAGCTCCGGCCCGGCCTTCATCAGCATGCGAATCGCTGTCGGCGCCGTGTACCACACGCTCACGGCTTCCTCCTGCAGGATGCGATACCAGCGTTCGGCATCGAAGTCGGCTTCGTCGACGATGCTGGTCACGCCGTGCAGCAGCGGCGCAACGATGCCGTAGGAGGTGCCGGTAACCCAACCGGGATCGGCCGTGCACCAGTAGATGTCGTCGGGATGCAGGTCGAGCGCGTAGCGTCCGGTCGCGTAGTGCGTGACGACGGCCCCATGAACATGGATCGCCCCCTTCGGTGTACCGGTCGTGCCGCTCGTGAAGTGCAGCAGCGCCATGTCTTCTTCCTGCATCGGGACGCTGGCGAATTGCTCCGATGCGCTCGACAGGAGGTCGTCGAAGTCGACGGTGTCGATCGCCGGTCGTGCCGACGCGGTATCCGGAACGACGAGGACATGGTGCAGCCCCGGCAACTCAGGCCGGATCGCGGCGACCTTGCGCTGATAGAGCGATGACGTTGTAACCAATACGCGCGCGTCGCCGAGCAGTAGTCGCGTCTTGATCGGTTCAGGGCCGAATGCGGAGAAGAGGGGAGACACCACGGCGCCCGCCTTCAAGGCGCCGAGCGCCGCAACGTAGAGCTGGGGAATGCGGGGGCAGAGCAGAAAGACTCGCTCGCCCTTGCGAACGCCGAGCGTGTGCAATGCGTTTGCGAACCGGTTTGCTTGCCGATTCAACGTTTCGTAGGTGATTTCGGTGCGATTGCCGCGACGATCGATATGGCGAAGCGCTACATGCGTTGCTTTTGCCCCTGCCGCGTGACGTTCCAGAGCGGCGGCCGCGATGTTCAGCCCGGC
>JBIKKL010000113.1:0-10515 GCA_044360365.1 Burkholderiales bacterium
GGCATCGGCGGGAGCGGGCAGGACGCGGTCGCGCAGTCGAACCACTGCGAGAACTCCCGGAGCCGTTGCACTGCGTTCGAGTGGCCGTACGGCGATGCCGTCGGCTTCGCCGTACCCGCGAACGCCTGCCGTGATCTGAAAGGTGATCGCATCCGTTGCCGCCACGTAGCGGCGCAGCATCTCGAGCGAATCCGATTCGAGGGCGATTTCCGGTCGGCATGGGTGGCAGGCAATCTCTGCGTTCACCCAGCTTCGCAGGCCCAGTCGGATGTCAGGCAGGGCAAGAGGAAAGGCCATGCACTCCTTCATTCCCGGGCGGGCGTGCGATGCGAGCGGGTGACCGATGCGCATCAGGGCGTAGAGCGTCTGTGGTATCTCCAGTCGCGTGACGAGGTCCTCGTTATGCGGCAGACCGTAGACGATAGCGATATCGGCCTCAAAGCGTCGCAGCAGATCGAGCAGCGCGGCGTGCGTGGAGACGCGAACATGGAAACCCACGCCAGGGTGCAGTGCCTGAAACTCGCGAATGGCCCTCGGCAGGAGGAAGTTCGTCGTCGCCTGGCTTGCCGCGATGCGGATGACGCCCTGATGCAGGCCGTTGAGGCGATCGAGCTCGCTTCGCATTCGCTCCGAATCGGCGCGATGCGCCCGAACATGGTGCAGAAAGATCTCGCCGGCCTGAGTGACGCGCATGCCGCGAGCGTGCCGCTCGAACAGGGTGACCCCAAGTTCGGCTTCGAGCTCCTGCAGGCGCCGGTCGAGCGCGGAAGGCGTGATGTAGAGCGCCCGTGCTGCCTTGCGGATGGAGCCGTTCGTCTCGATGGCCTCGATGTAGGCGAAGGACCGCAGGTATTCCAGCATGGGATCTTGCTCCTGTCATTGCCGTCGGTTGTGCGAACGATCCCCAACGCAAGATTCTGGCCGATCCACCGCGACACGCATCGGTTCCCTGGAGTGCTGCGATGATTCCTTATAGTCCTCCGCGTGCAATCGCGGAAATTCCCGTCATCGACATGAGCTGTCTGCGCGACGCACGTGCGCAGTCCGTCGATGAGGCTGCTGCGGCAGTGCGCCGCGCCTGCCTTGATACCGGCTTCTTCTATGTTCGCGGCCATGGCATGCCGTCGCCGCAGATGCAGAACGCCTTGTGCTGGAGCGCGCGCTTTTTCGATCTGCCGATGGAGGAAAAACTCGCGCTGACACAGTCGCGGTCCTGGGCGCGTCGCGGCTACGAGGTGCCGGGCGCGCAAGCGCTCGATGCCGGCTCGGCGCCCGATCTGAAGGAAAGCTTTCGCTGCGGTACGCAGATCGATCCGGAACATCCCTATGCGCGGCGACGACTTTCCACCTACGGACCGAGCCAATGGCCGCCCGGTCTGCCCGGATTCCGGCAGGCGATGGAGGCATACGCGGCGGCTGTCCAGCGAGTCGCCGACCAGGTGCTCGAGCTGATCGCGCTGTCGCTCGAACTGGAGCAGTCCTTCTTCAGGTCGTACTACCGCTGCCCGATGCAGACCGTGCGGCTGCTGCGCTATCCGCCTCAGCCGCCTGATCAAGGCGACAATCGTCTCGGCGCCGGCGCTCACACCGATTGGGGCGGCGTCACGCTCCTGCTGCAGGATGCCACCGGCGGTCTCGAAGTGCGCAATGTCGCCGGCCAGTGGGTGCGCGCCACGCCGATCGAAGGCACCTTCGTGGTCAATCTCGGCGAGCTGCTGGCGCGATGGACCAACGGGCTCTACCAATCGAACATGCACCGGGTACGCAATGGATCGACGAACGTACAGCGCCATTCGATCGCCTTCTTCTACGATCCGGACCACGATGCCGTGATCGACTGCGTTTCGTCGTGCCTGGAGGATGGCGCTACGCCAGTGTACGCGCGCTGTACGGCCGGTGAGCACATCGTCATGATGCACGAGGCGACGCGAAGCAGACCCCCGGCCTAGACCAATGGCCAAGTGCATTCGAGTCCGCCGGTGCGTCCGCCAATCAGCGCAGGGTAGGTTCTCGACTTGCCGCCGCTGTCGGTTTTGGCGCTCCCCGGGATGGCGCAGCATGCCCCATTTTCGGTCGGCGACATCCCCTTCTATCCGGCGGCCATAGCGAGACCGGGATCATCCCCGCTTACGGGGCGTGCGGCTTCGCGAGCGCGATGGGACAACTCGCCGGAAACCACTTCCTGACCCTCGTCGAAGGTGGTGACCAGCTGCGTGCGCTGGGCACCAAGGTGTTGTGGGAAGGGCTCGCAGGACGTGTTGTTCGAGGCGGTGTGAACGCTCCGGGAGTCAACCCGTTCCGATTGCATTGGGATGCCGGCCGAGGTGCCTGGCGGCATCTGCGTCACCGCTGGTCAGGTACGGAGGCCCCTGCAGTCACAGCCGCGAACTCGAACCGGCTGCCCCTGCCGATCGAGGGCGCCGCACTGTCCGCATCAGGGTCTGAACCAGACGTTGAAACACGAACGACCAAACCACGCACACCCACCAGGTCAGCAACAGCAGTGCCACGCCCCATGCCGGCGACTGGCCACGCCAGGTAATCCATGCCGCGTTGGCGGCAACCAGCGGCATGAAGTGCGTTATGAAGAGCGAATACGACGCGTCGCTGTGACGAAGCAGCCACTTCGAGGAGCGCGCGGACGGATGCCATCGGTGCATGCCCCACCAGATCAGCAGGCATACCAGCACGGAAAGCAGCAGGCGGGGTCGGGGAAACACCAGCCCCGCTATGACGGCACTGACTGCGCAGAGCACGAGCAACGCGCGCGCGCTGCGCTGTACCTGCGGTGAGCCATGCAGCATCAAGGCGAGCAGCGCGCCCAGGCCATACGATTCGAAGAAGTAGATCGCCCAGCGATCCCATGCCGGATCCCGATTGAAGTACCACTGCGACGCAAGGCATAGCAGCGCTACGGGCACGAGCACACTTTCACGGCGCGCACCGAGGCGCCACAGTCCCCACGCCAGGATATTGAGCAGGGCAAACAGCTGGAAGTCGATCGCAACGTACCAGGCGCCCACGGTCATCGAGGGTTGCCCGATGAGATCCTGTATGAGGAACACATGGGACACCCACTGCCACACCGTGGGCGGTTCGGTCAGCCAGTCCTGATCGATGTAGGGGCGCAGCCAGGTCACCACCAGCGCCACGCTCAGAATAGCGAGCAGGAAGGGCGGCGCCAAGCGCAGATAACGCTTGACCAGCTGACCGCCCAGCGACGCTGGGTGGGGTGTCAACAGACCCTGCGCTGCCAGGAACCCGGCCATGACGAAGAAGATCTGGGTCGCGAATCGTCCGTAGTTGTACAGCACGCCGGCCAGCCCGGGGGACGCCTGTTCGAGCGCGCTGGCCATGGGCCCGTAAGAGGCCATGTGGTGGAGCACGATCATGTGCGCCGCCACGATGCGCATAGCATCCATGAAATACGAGCGTTCGGTCATGGCGTTCATCCGGGCGTGTGCCAGTGTCCTGAGTCGGAAATTCGCTGACCAAATGCGCCGAGAATCGACGCCGTACTTTGGGGGAAATCCTCGCCAGGTGTTGAACCTGGCTGTGGTTTCCTTCGCGTCTGGCGCCGATTTCGGCACTTATGTCGCTGACGCAGTAGCGATAGCGTTCGGCAATGTGTCAACGAATTTCAGACTCAGGACACTAGCCGATGAACGCCGGTTCGTGCGGCTCAACTCTCCGCGACGCGGCGGGCGATATGGCTCAGCGCTTCTTCGACCTGGTCGATCAGGATCAGGCAAAGATCGTCGGGTTCAAGGCGTTGCAGCGCAGTGTCGATCGCGGCGAACTCGCCGCGGATTTCTTCGATTTCGCGGGTACGACTTGCCCCCGCCAGCCCCTGACGCAGGAGCCCGACGACTTCGCCGTCACTGCGGCCGCGCTGTGCCTGGTCCTGATAGAGGATGACGTGGTCGAAGGCGTCGCCGAGGATCTGTGTCTGCTCGCAGATGTCCTGGTCGCGACGGTCACCCGCGCCGCTGATGACGACGATGCGGCGGCCCGCCGGCATTGCCTCGACCGCGCGCACCAGTGCGAGCATCGCGTCCGGGTTGTGTCCGTAATCCGCGATCACGGTAGCTCCGCGGTACGAGAACTCGTTGAACCGACCGGGAACGGTGCCAGCGTCGCTTGTGAACGTACCGAGCGATCTCTCGATCGCCCCCCAGTCGATGCCGAGTGCCCAGGCGGCTGCCATTGCGGCCATCGCGTTCTCGATCTGAAAGGGGCGTGTGCCGCCACGAGTCAGCGGAATGTTGGCAAGCGAGATGCGTCTCTCTCGGCGGCCCTCGGTCGCTACCAATGAACCACCGTCGACGTAGACTGTGCGTCGGCCGCGCGCACGGTGCCTTGCCATCACCGGCAGGCTGCGGTCGTGCGCGAAGAACGTCACCGCCCCTGGGCATACGTCGGCCATCGCGGCGACGATCGGATCGGCGGCGTTGAGCACTGCAACACCGTCTGGCGATACGTTCTGCACGATCACCCGCTTCAGAACGCCGATGTCATCGGCCGAGTTGATGTAGTTCAGTCCGAGATGATCGCCCTTGCCCACGTTGGTGACCACCGCGACCTTGCAGCGGTCGAAACCCAGTCCCTCACGCAGCAGTCCGCCGCGTGCGGTCTCGAACACCGCGGCGTCGACCTCCGGGTGCAGCAGCACGTTGCGCGCACTCTTCGGGCCGCTGCAGTCGCCCGAGTCGATCTGCCGGCCGTTCACGTAAACGCCGTCGCTGTTGGTCATGCCCACGCGCATTCCGGCGCTCGCCATCATGTGCGCGATCAGCCGCACCGTGGTGGTCTTGCCGTTGGTGCCGGTCACCGCGACCACCGGAATGCGAGCGTCGTTGCTTTCGCCGAACATCATGGAAACGATGGCTTCTCCGACTGCCCGGCCTCTGCCGTAGGAGGGGCTCAGATGCATGCGCAGGCCTGGTGCGGCGTTGACCTCGAGTATGGCGCCGCCTTGCAATTCCAGCGGCTTGAGCACGCTCTCGCAGACTATGTCGACGCCCGCGATATGCAGCCCGACCATACGCGCTGCTTCGACAGCCCGGGCAGCAACCTCCGGATGGACATCATCGGTCACGTCGGTCGCGGTGCCGCCGGTACTGAGATTCGCGTTGTTGCGCAGGATCACTCGCGCGCCCTTCGGAGGAACCGAAGCAGGCGTGTAGCCCTGAATATCGAGCCGTGCTACTGCGATCTCGTCGATCCTGATCTTGGTGAGGGTGGTTGCGTGGCCATCGCCTCTGCGCGGGTCGGCGTTAACCTCGTCGACCAGTTCACGGATGCTGTGGACCCCGTCGCCGATGACATAGGGCGGATCGCGGCGTGCCGCGGCCACCATGTGATCCCCGATCACGAGCAGGCGGAAGTCGTTGCCCGGAATGAAACGCTCGATCATGATGTCCGAGCGGTACTCGGTGGCCGCGGCGTAGGCGACCTCGAGATGCTCCCGCGTCGTGACGTTGACCGCCACACCCTTGCCTTGATTGCCGTCGCGCGGTTTGACAACGACCGCACCGCCGATTTCGCGCATTGCCGCCCAGGCGTCCTTGACGTCGCTCACCGGACGGCCATCGGGCACCGGTACGCCCGCTGCCGCCAGCAGACGCTTGGTGAGTTGTTTGTCCTGCGCGATCTGCTCGGCGACAGCGCTGGTCGTATCCACCTCGGCGGCCTGGATCCGGCGCTGCTGGCTGCCCCAGCCGAACTGCACCAGGCTGCCGTCGGTGAGGCGTCGATAGGGAATGCCGCGCGCCACTGCGGCCCTTACGATCGAACCGGTGCTCGGACCGAGTCGAACGTCCTCGTCGAGTTCACGAAGTCGCGTGAGCGCTGCATCGAGATCGAACGGGCGATCCGCGAGCGTGGCCTCGTAGAGGGCCTGTGCCTGATCCAGCGCGAGCCGTCCAACGCCCTCCTCGGTGTATTCGACGACGGCCTGGTAGACGCCTGGCTCGATCGTGGTCGCCACGCGGCTGAACGTGACGAGACAGCCGGCTTGCGTCTGCAGGTTCAGTGCCGCACATGCGAGCACGTTTGCGGCCGGCACCGGCCCCTCCTGCCCGATCGAGCGCAGGGCACCGATCTGCGGGAAGCGCGCACGCAGCCGGGCCTCGAAGCCGGCTATTCCGTCGATCGAGCGTTCGTGCTCGGAGCAGACGACGATCGCCTCGATCGCAGTGTTCCGGGTCCACAAGTTCGGGCCGCGCAGGACCCTGATGCGGGAAATTTTCATTGCGGGAGTACGTTGGGGTGCGGCATGTGGCTAATGGGCCGCGACGGCGACAGGGGCCACAGGGGCCACAGGGGCCACAGGCTCGAAAGTCTCGATGCCTGTGCGGATGAGTTCGGCGTTGATGCCCAGCGCCCAGGCTGCGCCCACGGCGGCCAGCAGGCTCTCGAGTGCGGTGTCGGATTCTTTCCTGCCCGCAAGTGGCACGCGCGCGAGGTTTGCGAGCACGGTCTCGTCGCGGCCGGCCGCCAGCACCAGGTGGCGGTCTCGAACGATAACGGCGCGCCCGCCGTTGTCGCGGTGCGTCCCGAGCGGGGCCGCGTCAGGGTCGATGGAGAAGAAGATCACGTCGCCGTCGCACAGGGACGCCATCGGCGCAACCAGCGGGTCGGCGGCGTTGAGCACTGCAACGCCGCGCGGCAGGACGACATCGACCTGGGTGCGAAGAACCTTGTACATCTGTTCGGCGTCTTCGATGTACTCCTCGAGCAGCGTCGATGCTGGGTCAAGTCCGGTCACGACGCCGATCTCGCAGCGGTCGTAGGCCAGCCCTTCGGTGACCATCATGTGGGCGCCGTTCTCGATGACGGCCGCTTCCAGGGATCGATTCATGAGCAGCGTTTGCGCCGGAGCGAAGTGCGCGCAGTCGCCGGTGTTGACCCGGCGACGGCCGAGATACAGCCCGTCGGCACAGGCCAGGCCGGCATGCAGGCCGTCCAGGTGCAGGAATTGTGCAACCAGGCGTGCAACGGTCGTCGTGCCGTGCGATCCGGTAATGCCCACCACCGGGATGCGGCCGTCGTCGTCCGGCGCAAACAGTTGTTCGACGATGGCGCGCCCTACCGGCTGCGGCTTGCCGGAGGCAGGACGCAGGTGCATGTCTAGGCCAGGGCCGGCATTGACCTCGACGATCGCTGCCCGCTGCTCGGATAGGGGCCTGGCGATGTCCTCGGCGACGATGTCGATGCCGGCGATGTCCAGGCCGATCACGCGAGCCGCAAGGGCAGCGGCCTCGCAGAAGCTGGGGTGTACGCGATCAGTCACGTCGACGGCGATGTTGCCGTTGCGCTGCACCAGCACTCTGCGTCCTTGCGCCGGTACAGAATCGGCGTTCAAGCCTTGCCGCCGCAACTGAAGTTTCAAGGTCGCATCGAGCCAGATCCTGAAAAGCGGCCCTCCTGCTTCACCACTGCGCATGGGATCTGAATTCAGCTGGCTGTCGATGAGTGACTTCACGCTCGACGCGCCGTCGCCGACGATCCACGCGGCATCACCGCGCAGCGCCGCGACCATGCGCCCGCCCACGACCAGCAGTCGATGTTCGTTTCCCGGAACGAACCGCTCGACCATCACGCCGCTGCCTTCCTCCAGCGCGACGGCATAGGCGGCCTCGATGTCGTCGCGGCCCGACAGGTCGAGACACACGCCGCGGCCATGGTTTGCGTCGATCGGTTTGACCACCACGGGCAGGCCCACTTCCTCGGCGGCTGCCCATGCGTCCTCGGGGCTTTCGACGATCCTGCCCTCGGGGACGGGCACACCGCACGATCGCAGCAGCCGATTGGTAAGGTCCTTGTCGCGCGAGATTCCTTCGGCGATCGCACTCGTGCAATCGGTTTCGGCGGTCCAGATCCTGCGCTGCCGCGCACCATAGCCGAGTTGCACGAGGTTTTTCTCGTTCAGACGGATCGTGGGGATGCGGCGGTCATCGGCGGCATCCACGATCGATGCGGTGCTCGGCCCCAGACAGAGATCGCTGGCCATGTCTCGCAGCTCGTCGACGAGACCCGCGACGTCGAACGGCCGATCTTCGATCGCCGCCATGAGCAGATCCCGGCCGCCGTATAGTGCATGGCGGGTCACCTGTTCGTGCCAGCAGGTGACGACGACCTTGTATACCCCGCGTCTGGATACTTCCCGGGCTCGACCGAAGCCGCCCGTCAGTCCGGCGAGGGCCTGCAATTCGAGCACTACGTGCTCCATGATATGGGGCGTCCAGGTGCCTTCCCTCAATCTGCGAAGGAAGCCGCCGCGCTCGTCGTAACTGCAGCGGTGCTCGATCAGGGAGGGGATCCAGGCGGACAGCCGCTCGTACAAACCGGGCAGGCGGTTCGAGGGGTAGTCCTCGAGGTCATGAATGTCGACCAGCGCCTCGAGCACGGGCGCCGGACCGTATTTCCACATGCTCGGGCCCTTGAGGTGCCGCACGGAGAGTATTTCGATGTACTTGCGAGTCATTGTGAGGTGGGGGCGCCTGCAGGCGCTTTGTTGTCGTGAATACCGTCAACGTGGCACGACCGAAACGGTTTACCGGATCGAAAAAAACGATGACGCGGACGACTCCGGTCCGGTCAGAACCCGTATTCTCCGCAGCTTCCTGGCGCCAGATGCGTTACGCTTGCTACCTCTGCAATGAACAACATGTCCCTCGCCCCGATCTCCGCATCAGACATGCTGCCCGAACGCTGGCGCACGGAGGTGCACGACCACGTCCTGGGGCAAGAGGAGGTCTTTGCGTCCCTCGAGCTCGATCTCGATGCGGCGCTGCGCTTCGCTCCGGGGATCGTGCTGCTTACCGGTCAGCGGCTGCTCGCCAAGGCCCCTCGCGATTCCGCCTTTAGTGAATGGCCGCTGAGTGCGGGGCTCGAACTTCGATTGCACGACCATGCGGGGGTCGGCGCACTCGAACTCTTCGACGGGGCGAACCGCCTGGGTGTCTGGCGCTTCACACTGGGCCGCAACGGGGCGGCACAGCGACTCGTGCAGCGCTTCAAGGAGACCCGAGACAACGTCATGACCGGCGGCGAGGTCGTCCGGCCGACGACGCTGCTCTGTCCCCGTTGCAAGACCCCCCTTGCTGCCGACCAGGAGGAATGCCCCCGTTGTGCGGAGGAGGTCAGCGCGCCTCCATCGACCTTGACGCTGTTCCGCCTCTGGCGCTTTGCGGTCCCTTATCGGGGACAGCTGTTGCTCGGCTTCCTGCTCACCCTCGCAGGTACCGCCGCCACGCTCGTTCCGCCGTACCTGACGATGCCGCTGATGGACAAGGTGCTGATTCCCTATCAGAACGGCGTGCCGATCAATGTCGACCTGGTCCTCGGCCTGTTGGTCGGGCTGTTCGCCGCGGCCGCGTTTGCCTGGGTACTCGGCTGCGCGCGCACGCATGTGCTTGCCCTGGTGAGCGAGCGTATCGGCGCCGATCTGCGCTCGTCCACCTACGAGCACCTGTTGAAGCTGTCGCTGGAGTACTTCGGCGGCAAGCGCACCGGGGATCTCATGGCCCGCATAGGTTCGGAAACGGATCGCATCTGTCTTTTCCTCTCGCTGCATCTGCTCGACTTCGCCACCGACGTGCTGATGATCGTCATGACCGCGGCGATCCTGGTGACGATCAATCCGTGGCTCGCTCTGGTGACGCTGGCATCACTGCCCTTCATCATCTGGCTGATCCACATGGTGCGTGACAGGCTGCGTACAGGATTCGAGAAGGTCGACCGGATCTGGGGTGAAGTGACGAACGTGCTGGCAGACACCATCCCGGGAATCCGGGTCGTCAAGGCCTTCGCACAGGAGCGGCGCGAAGCCGCACGCTTCCGACAGGCGAACGATCACAACCTGGCGGTCAACGACCGGGTGAATCGTGTATGGTCCCTGTTTTCGCCCACCGTGACGTTGCTCACCGAAATCGGCCTGCTGGTGGTGTGGGCATTCGGGATCTGGCAAGTTTCGCGCGACGAGATCACGGTCGGTGTGCTCACGGCATTCCTCGCCTACATCAGCCGCTTCTATACCCGTCTCGACTCGATGAGCCGGATCGTTTCGCATACCCAGAAGGCGGCTGCGGGCGCGAAGCGGATCTTCGAAATTCTCGACCATGTTTCCAGCGTGCCGGATCCGGCACGGCCGGTGCATCTGGATCGCGTGCGTGGGCGCATCGAGCTGCGCGGGGTCGGGTTTCGATATGGCAGCCGCAAGGTCGTCCATGGCGTCGACCTCGATATCGCACCCGGCGAGATGGTCGGGCTGGTCGGCCACAGCGGCTCGGGCAAGAGCACGCTGGTCAATCTGATCTGCCGTTTCTACGACGTTACGGAGGGGGCGATCATGGTGGACGGCGTGGACATCCGCGCGCTGTCCGTTTCCAACTATCGCAGCAATATCGGGCTGGTGCTGCAGGAGCCGTTTCTGTTCTACGGAACGATCGCCGAGAACATCGCCTACGGCAAGCCGGAAGCGGCCCGCGCCGAGATCGTCGCTGCCGCGCG
>JBIKKL010000754.1:0-2646 GCA_044360365.1 Burkholderiales bacterium
AACCGAAGCAGCCGTGCTTCAAGCGCCGAATCCGTGTCTACCGCGTGACCCCGTGCAGCGCGTACCGGCACGACGGCAGGTCCTGTGTGATTCATTGCCGCCTTCCCCTGCAGTTCGCCATATCCACGACGACGTCTGGCTGCAGGCGCTCGGGCAAACGGTGGCCGATGAAGATCACCGATACGCGTCCTCGCAGTCCGTTGATGGTGCCGACGAACGCATCGGCCAGATCGGGATCGAGACTCGACATCGCCTCGTCGAAGACGAGGATCCTGGCCCCCTTCAACAAGGCGCGCGCAATCGCCAGTCGCTGCTTCTGCCCTCCGGACAGGCCGGTTCCGTTCTCTCCGATCCGGCTGAGGTATGCCGCAGGCATCGCCTGGATGACGTCGTGAATTCCTGCTGCGCGGCACGATGACACGACCTCCTCGAACGTTGCCCCGGGCGCCGCATCGAGTAGATTCTGCAGGATGGATCCCGTGAAAAGTCTGGTCTCCTGCGGCACCACCCCGAGATAAGCACGAACCTCGTTCGCTGCCAGCGCCGCCGTGTTCGCCCCGTCGATCCGGATTGCACCCTCCTCCGGCAGGTAGAACCCGAGCAGCAGGCGCACAAGCGTGCTCTTTCCACTGCCCGACGGGCCGACGATCGCCGCACACCCGCCAGGTTTCAGTTCAAACGACAAGCCGCGGAAAACCCACGGACCGTCGAGATACCGGAAACCAAGATCGGCACACTGGAGCCAGGCCACGCCACCCGCCGCCCGCATGCCTTCGCCACGCATCGGCTCCCGCGGGGAATCCATGATGTCGGCGAGCCGTCTGACTGCAACATAGACCTGCTGAAACTCCTGCCACAAGCCGGCAATCTTCAGGGCCGGCGCAGTCAGGCGTGACGCGAACATTTGAAACGCGACGAGCGCTCCGACCGTCATCGCGCCTCCTTCGATCACCATCCAGGCCCCGACGCAGAGCACCGAGACGGTCAAGAGTTGTTCGACGGTCTGGGCCCCGAGGCCGATCCCCGCGGAAAGCAGTCGCGTACGCAACCCGGTCCGAAGATAAACGCCATAGAGCGACTCGAATCGCTGCCCGAGGACACCCTCGAGTTGAAGCGACTTGACCGTCTCCATCCCGGCCAGGCGCTCGGTGATGAACGCCTGTTGGCGCGCGCCCGAGAGAAACTGTGCATCGATGGCCCTGCGCAATGCGGGCGTCCCGAGCGCACTGAGCAAGAGGATCAACCCAAGAAACGACACGGCAACCCAGGTCAACGTCGGACTGTAGTGATACATGATCGCGGCGAAGATCAGCATGAACGGCAGATCGAGAACCAGCGTCAGCGCCGCTCCCGTGAGGAACTCCCGTACCGTCTCGACGGCCTGCATGCGTGCCACCAGCACGCCGGTCGGACGCTGCTCGAAGTAGCGCGCCGGCAGATGCAGCAGGTGCGAGAAGACGTCCGACGCAAGTACCGCGTCGATCCGCGTGCCGGCGTGCAGTACGAAATACTGGCGCAGCCAGGCAAGCAGCCCGGAGAAGATCGTCGCGAACAGAAATGCCACAGCGATGACGATCAGGGTATTGGCCGTCCGATGCGTCATCACCTTGTCGATGACCGCCTGGGTCAGCAGCGGAACGGTCAGCGCAAGCAGCTGAATGCACAGTGCAGCAAACAGCACTTCGACCCATACCTTCCGGTAACGACGCATTTCCCGGCCGAACCACGCGAATCCGAACCGATCGACGGACATCCCTGGATCCGGTTCCGGCACGACCTCGATCGGTTTGCGTCGTACACGAAGCGAATGGCCGGCATAGACTTCCTGAAAGCTCTCGGGCGCCATCGCAGTCGGCGCGGCCGAGCGATGATCCGAGACGTGGTGGGAGCGACCATCCCGCGAGGCATGGAGCTGCACCAGTTGGAGCAGCGGCGCCGACGATTCGTGTGAAGTCGGAGTATCGCCATCGCGGCGAGGCCGAGCGCCTTCGTCGATCAATGCGAACCATAGATCGTCCGCATCGCACATCGATACTGCCCCCGGCACCAACATGCAATCGAAGCCGAATTCGGAGAGCGCTCTATGCACACTGCACATGTCGTGGGGCGGCGGGCAGGCCTGGAGCGTCACCGCGCGGGAAAACGGTCGACCGGTCTCCCGCGAGACCGCCTCGAACATCCAGATCACCGACTCCGGAGCGATGGTACCGAGCAACGCTGGCGCATTCATCGACGCGACTCTCGCGACCGCGAGACCTCCTCTGGCCGATATATGGTTTCAGCATATCCCCGATTTGCGGATTCGGATAGTCGGACGATCGGCCTAGGACCTCCGTACGAGTCGTGCAGGCGTATAATTTTTCACGACTGCATCACCGATGCAGCGTCGATCACCCCCCCGAGGCACACTTCAAGTCATGGCGATGCACGAGGATTGGAACCGTTTTCTCAACGAAACTGCGCCTGCCGCACTCCGACGCAGTTCACCCGCCGAGGAGGAGCGTCGCCTGGAAGCCGCACGAACCGGCGGCGTCCTCTGCGACCTTTCGAGCTACGCGCTCGCTTCGGTGCTCGGGCCCGATGCGGAAGCCTTCCTCCAGGGACAGCTCAGCAACGACGTGAAA
Source organism: Burkholderiales bacterium (assembly GCA_044360365.1). Taxonomy (GTDB): domain Bacteria; phylum Pseudomonadota; class Gammaproteobacteria; order Burkholderiales; family WYBJ01; genus WYBJ01. The sequence goes on from JBIKKL010000754.1 coordinate 2,625, forward strand.
TCGCTCACGCCGTCGCGCGCCC
>JBIKKL010000602.1:0-3416 GCA_044360365.1 Burkholderiales bacterium
TCGGCGATGACGTCCGCACCGCGATGGGGCGTGACGTGCCAGGTAAACGCGACGAGATCTCGCCAGTGACTGTCCGGTGCGAAGAGGGATGCAATGCCTGCGCGATCGCGATTGGCAAGTGCGCCATTGAACTTGCCCAGCCACTCGTCCACGATGGCGCGCTCGGAAGCTGAACGGGCGTTTTCCGGCAGGGACTGAAGAACTGCACTGTTCACTGATCTCTCCTCCGTTCGCGATGAAGCGAATCTCCAGATGTACATCGATGCGTGCTGGTGCAGTGGGCAGAGAATCCACCCCTAGGCAAACGCCCGGACCCAGGGCGCAACGATACGTTACGCGACGAGTCCGCGCGGCGCGCACGGAATCACGAGTTTGCCCGCGATTGTACCCGCGGCGCAGGGCGCGTCGATTTGCGCTGGGTCAACCTCGGCGGACCGAGTTCGTCCGGTACGCCGAGCGGCAACTGCGTCGATCAGTTGACCTTGATGCCCGCCTGTTTCACGACCTTCGCCCACATCGCGCGTTCGGCCTTGATGTGTGCGCCGAATTGCTCGGGCGTACTGCCCACTCCGGACGAACCGTCGGCGACAAGCTGCTTCTGCATCTCGGTAGTCTTCAGCACCTTGGCGACTTCCTGGGCAATGCGATCCACGAGTGCCTTAGGCATCTTGAGCGGCGCAACGAGCCCGTACCAGTTGACGACGACTACATCCTTCACGCCCGATTCCGCCATCGTCGGAATGTCGGGCAGCGCCGGTACGCGCTCGGGGGTCGTTACGGCGAGCACCCGTAACCGCCCCGCCTTCACATGGGGCTGGGATGAATTGATCGCGGCGAACGAGACTTTTACGCTTCCGGCCACGATGTCGGCATAGGCCGCCCCCATGCCCTTGTATGGCACGTGCGTCATGCTGACCCCGGTGGCGATCTTGAACAGTTCGCCGGTCATGTGCAGCGGGCTGCCGATGCCGGAGGAAGCGAAGTTGTGCACGCCAGGGTTGGCCTGCAGGAACTTGATCAACCCCTGCACGTCCTTCGCCGGCACCGACGGATGGATCACGAGGTTGTAGCCCTGCGCGGTGGCTTGGGTCACGGGCAGGAAGTCGCGCGCGACATCGTACTTGGCAGGATAGAGCAGCGGATGGATCGTCGTCGTGGCCGATACCATGAGCAGCGTGTAACCGTCGGGCGCTGAGCTACCTACGATGCCCATCGCCAACTGGCTGCCGGCGCCAGGTCGGTTGTCCACGACGAAGGTCTGGCTCAGGGATTCAGTGAGCTTCTGGGCAGTCGCCCGGGTGATGAAATCCATGCCGCCGCCGGGGGCGAGGGGAATCACGATGCGCACGGGGCGCGTGGGGTAATCCTGGGCAACAGCCGGCGATGCGGAGGCCGCCGCGACGAAAGCCGATGCGATCAAAAGTCCGGGAATTTTCATGCAACTTCTCCAATGGATCTGGTTCGACGTACTCGCCGCGAAAATCCGCGCAACGGGCGCAGCTCGACGGCGTGGGAACGGAAGCTATCACACCCGAGGGTAGAACTTGTCCTCGGGAAACATGTGCGGGGTGAACTTTAATACCGCCTGTCGGTTATCGGATGATTCTTCCAAGCACCGTTTTCCGGTGCTCGTCGAACTTCGGGGGGCGGCATGTCGATTCGTGTGCGCGTCCCGCGGTCGACCGTCTTGGGATCAGGCGTCCGTCGTGCCAGTCGCACTGGAGTCAACGAACGTTGGATCAGAGGCGGTTCAATCGCGGATGCCTGTGCCGCGGTTCATCAGTGCAACTGCAAGCGCAAACATGATGGCGGCGGCGCCGAGCATGATGGCGTAGGCCAGTCCCACGTTGACGTCCGATACCCCGAGAAATCCGTAGCGGAAGACATTCACCATATAGACGATCGGATTGGCATACGACAGCGCCTGGCCCCAGCTCGGCAGCAGTTGAATCGAATAGAACACGCCACCGAGGTAGGTCAGCGGCGTAATCACGAAGGTGGGGAACCACGAGATCTGGTCGTGGCTCTTCGAGTACATCGCACTGATGAATCCCCCAAGGGAAAACACCGTAGCGGTCAACAGCACCGAGCTCACGATGACCCAGATGCTGTATACCTGGGGGTGCGTAAAGATTAGCGCGACGACGGCGACTGCCGCACCCACGAGCAAACCGCGCAATATCCCGCCACCGACGTAGCCGAGGACGATGAGCCAGTTCGGCAACGGCGAGACGAGCAGTTCTTCGACATAGCGAGCGTTCTTCGCGCCGAAGAACGACCACGCCACGTTGCCGAAGGCATTCGTGATCACGGACATCATGATCAGTCCGGGCGCGATGTACTGAATGTACTCATGCCCCCCCATCGTTCCGATGCGCGCGCCGATGAGGTCGCCGAAGATGATGAAGTACAGCGTGGCGCTCACGGTGGGGGGCAGTAGCGTTTGGCCCCAAATTCGCGTGATTCGGCCGAACTCGCGCAGCAGAATCGTCGTGAAGCCGATAGTGTTTTGTCGAAGGCGGGACGGTCTTGAAACGGCGCGCGGTGCGCGCGAGAGAATCGACGAATCATTCACGAATGCGGCTCCTCGCGGGACGACGTTCCTCCGGTGTCCCGTGGGCCGACCAAGCGGACGAACAATTCCTCGAGGCGACTGACCTTGCTGCGCATCGAGAGGACGTCGATGCGCTGCGCGCTCAAGGCGGCGAAAACCTCATTGAGGTTCTGAGACGCCGATACTTCAATTTCGAACGTGTGATCGTCCGTCAGGCGAGGTTCGAAGCCCGGCAACAGTGGTACTCGCGTAACGGGGTCCCGCAACGTCAGGACGAAGTGCTCGGTCTGCAGCTTGCGAAGTACGCTCGGCATGCTCGCGTTAAGAATGATGCGGCCGGCGTCGATGATCGCGACGTTACGGCACAGGTTCTCGGCCTCTTCCAGATAATGCGTGGTCAGGATGATGGTCGTGCCGTCGGCATTGAGCTTTTTAAGGAACGACCACATCATGCGTCGGACCTCGATGTCGACGCCTGCGGTCGGCTCATCGAGAATCAGCAAACGCGGTTCGTGAATGAGGGCTCGGGCGATCATCAGCCGCCGCTTCATGCCGCCCGAAAGGGTGCGCGACACGGACTGGCGCTTGTCCCAAAGCTGCAGCTGCGTCAGATATTCTTCGGCACGTTGGCGCGCCAACGAGCGGGGGACGCCGTAGAAGCCGGCCTGGTTGACCAGGATCGTTTCAGGCGTCTCGTACACGTTGAAATTGATTTCCTGCGGCACCAGTCCGATGCAGGCTTTCGCGAGATCGCGCTCACGGTCGATATCATGCCCGAACACCGAGGCTCGTCCCGCCGTCTTGTTGACGAGGGAGGTGATGATGCCGATCGTAGTGGTCTTGCCCGCGCCGTTGGGGCCCA
>JBIKKL010000601.1:0-3416 GCA_044360365.1 Burkholderiales bacterium
GCAAAGCGCGATCTACGGCGTATATCGCCTGGTCGAGCGGCTTGGGAACGCCCTGGGACCGCTGTTGGGCGCGGTGCTGCTGGAGATCGCCGGTTTCCGCGGCGCCTTCGTCGGCATCGGGCTCGGCGTGCTTGTCTGCTCGGTCCTGTTCGCGATCGTGTTCATGGTGCCGTTCCCGTCCAAATCCGAGACGAACGCGGATTCCGCGCAATGAGACGGCGTCGTTTTCTGAAGGGAATCACAGGGGCCGCCGCACTCTCGGTCGCTCCCTCCCCAGCGTGGGCGCAGAAGCTCAGTGCGAAGCGCATCTACGGCATCACCGCTCGCGGCAAGACCCCAGTCGAGCAAGGCTTCATCGACGAGATTTCGCGTTTCGGTCTGCCGGCGGACATCATCTGGCGCGACGCCAACCAGGACATGACGAAGATCCCCGGGTTCGTTCGGGAGATCCAGGAACTCAAGCCCGATCTCGTTTACACCTGGGGCACGCCGCTTACCCTGAACGTCGCGGGAGCATACGACTCGGTGGACCGTTCCCGGCACGTCACCGGCATTCCGATCGTGTTCGCCAACGTCGCCAGCCCCGTTGGCGCAAAGATCGTGGCCTCGCTCAAGGGCCAAGGCCGCGACGTGACCGGCGTTTTCCATGTCGCAGCGCTCGCCACCCAGCTCGAAGCCATGAGGGCCTACAAGACGTTCTCGAAGATTGGTTTCCTCTACGACAAGTCGCAGGCGAACATGGTCGCGATCGCATCGGACCTGCGCTCGCTCGCTCGAGCTCAGGGATTCTCGCTCATCGAGCAGATTTTCGACCAGGACGTGGATGGCAAACCGGTCGGTACGGGTGCCGAGGCCAAGGTAACGAAGCTGAAACAGCTAGGGGCCGAATGGCTCTACCTCGGACCCGACACTTTCGCGCTGTCCCAACTTGGGAGAATTGCGCCCGTTGCGATCGAAGTCGGGCTACCGGCCTTCGGTGCGACCGAGGCGTTCCTCAAGGCGCCGACGCCGGTATTGGCCGGTCTGGTGTCCAGCTACTACGCAGTCGGTCAGCTCGCCGGGGTGAAAGCGATCCAGATTCTCGCCGATGGCATCCGGGCACGCGATATCCCGATCGAGACCCTCGCACGCTACTCCTTCATAGTGCAGATGCAGGTCGCGAAGGCGCTGCAAGTGCTGCCGCCCGTCTCGCTCTTCAACCACGCGATCTTCCGCTGACGCACGCTTGCGAGCCGAGACGTCGGCCGTACCGCCATCGCGGGGCAGCTCACCAAAAGAGTCGCATCACCCCATCGACCGGTACGCCGTGCCCCTGCAGCGATATGCGGTTCTCTCCAGGTTGCCAGTTCGGCATTGGCGCGACCTGGTGATAATTCATTCCGTCGTGGACAGCGAGATGACCGAGCCGATAACGGTGCAAGATCCGCCTCGATCGCCCGAGCGCTTCGTGCAGCGCGGCGTCATCCAGGTCCTTGCCGTCGGCGAACCGCAGATCCCACTGGATCATGCCCGCCCCTGCGGCAGGCATCGATACCAGCAGCGTGAAGGAGATGGGACGTGTCATCTCGACACGCGGCAGTGCGGCGCCCCATTCGACGACGAAATGCGGTGTGTCGCAGTGAATCGGACTGGATACGATATCGGGGTCGTAACGGTGCTCGAACCACTGCGCGTGCGTCAGACCCCTCACGTCGGCCAGTAGCGGATCGGATTGGAAAATGTGGAACCCGGGCAGCGCCAAATCGTCGGCGTAGCCCACCATCATCATCAAGCGCTCGGCGAGGCAACGGGCGACGAGGCGATAGAGCGGACCGAAGCACTCCCGCAGGACGGGGTTCAGTTCGTGAGCCATTCGTTCGTAGGGTCGCTCCGAATTCGAGGCAATGTCGAAGTAGTTGGAAGCGCCGAGTGTGTAAAACGGTGCCCGTGGATGCCGCTGTACCCAGTGAGCGCGGAGCGCAAGCACGCCATCGACGATGGCCGCGCATTGCCGTGCCGACAACAGCGGCAAGTCGGTGACCCGGTCCTCAAGCAGCATGTGGATCAACGACCGACTGGGCGGGCTTGAAGTCGACGATGAGCACGACGCGCGTGCCCTGGGAGCGGTTCCAAGCCTCGTGGTCGAGCGCGTCGTCGAAGCAGAGGCACTCGCCTTCTCGCCACGCCGCAACATGCTCGCCTACCCGGATGGCGCAGCCGAGTTCCGTAAGCGTGGGTGGAACGATGAGTCCGAGATGCAGCCTCAGCACGCCTTGGTTGAGCACCCGCTCCGTCGTCAGCTTGCCGTCATCGGAATAGTCGTACGAGTAGCCGAAATGCGGCGCGATATGAGTCATGGGCTGCATCGAGGAGAAACCGGCGCTCACCATGCCGGGAATGTGCTCGATGAGCGCCGTAGTCCTGGGTACCCGCGCACAATTCTCGGGCAGCTTCTTGCCGAAGGCGTACAGACCGAAGACGTCCCAGCCAGTCTTGTACAGATGAGTCTCCTGCCAGGCCGTGAACTCGGTTCGATCGAGACCGACGAGTTCCTCACTGATCACCTGCCAGCGCTCGCCCAGGCCGGCGACGAAGTCGAATTGGCACGTGTCAACGAACATATCGCTATACCATCTGTCGAGAGGCGAGCTCCTTGAACACGCCCTCCTCCTGCATCAAGGATTCGAACGTTCCCTCCTGCACGATACGGCCTCGAGTCAGCACGAAGATGCGGTCAGCCTCGATAATCGTGCTCAAGCGATGCGCGATCACGATCCGTGTCGTTTTGAGCTGGGCGAGGCTGCCGGTCACGACGGACTGGCTGCGGTTGTCGAGCGCGCTCGTCGCCTCGTCGAAGTAGATAATGCGCGGCTTGTTGGCGATGGCACGGGCAATCAGCAGCCGTTGCCGCTGTCCGCCGGAGAGCGTGCCGCCCCCGTCTGGAATGATCGTGTGCATTCCCATCGGCATCCGGTTGATGTCCTCCTCCAGGCCACTCGCGCGCGCGGCTTCGCGGGCGTCGTCGACGGTCAGAGGGGACGACCCGACGATGTTGGAGTAAAGATCGCCGGCGAGAAGTTGGCCGTTCTGCAGTACGACGCCGAGCTGTCGCCTCACCGCTGCGACGTCGAGCGATGCGAGATCCTGACCATCGTAGTAGATGGCGCCGGTCGTCGGCGTCTCGAACCCGAGCAGCAGCCGCAGGAGCGTGGACTTGCCCGAGCCGGACGGACCAACGAATGCGACGAACTCTCCCGGCTGGATGCGAAATGTGAGCTCCGACAATATCGTCGGGCTGTCCTCGGAGTACCTGAACGTTAGTCCGTTCACCTCGATGTCACCGCTCAGCACACCCGGTGACGCCGCGTCGGATACCACCTCGGGCGCCGACTGCAGAATGGGCTTGGCGCGCTCGTAGGTCGGGACGATGGTGAGCA
>JBIKKL010000603.1:0-3415 GCA_044360365.1 Burkholderiales bacterium
CACTGCGCAATACCCCTAGTCCTTAGCTGCAGTTCACGAACGCACACTCGAGAGGTACATTCCGATGAAATGGAACCAGATAAACCTTCCTGCCTTAACGACAAGTCTTTCTGCTGCGCCGGCACAAACGCTCTCCCTAGATAGTTGGCCAGCATGGGCGCAAGGTACGACTGATTTCGTTGCGGCGTGGCTTTTCCCAACCGGGGGTTCACCCGCAACCTCAACCGCTCACTTGTCAACCGGACATGCACAGGTCTACGTTGACTTCGAGCGAAGGGCATCCGAAGGGGCACCATACCGCTACTACCGATTCGCCTACGCACAAGTCTCAGACGGTCGGGTATTCCAGTCTGGTCCGATCAAACATCTCGAATACGGACATCACAGATCGGATAGGCCCGCAGTGGCACAGATCAATCGTAACCGTCTCCACCTGTTGCTTTCCGGTCTATGTGGGCTGGTTGCATTTGGGTACGGGCTTGTTCTGCTCTCATCAGCTTATTCCTCCTTCGCCAACGGTTATACCCGGCAGCACTACATCCAAATGCTTGAGAGGCGAACGGGGAAGTCGTATGTACAGTGGCAGCAAGAGCAATCTGTGATCTGCACAAAGGAGTTGGCCGAAAGCAAGGAAACACAAGAAGAAAAGGAATTTCTTTACCGTAGATGCATGTCGATCCCCGTAATGGTTCCTCTGTACGATGCCCACGTCATGTTGGCCTTCTCGAAGGCGCGGGCACATTGGGTGTTGGGATACATGTTTGGCGCTACACTTGCAGCATGGTTGGCGGGTTTTCTGATTGCGAAGGCGCTGCCGACCGGCACATCCCGCTTTTGGGCATGGCTTACATCAGGCGGGAAGGCACAGTGACCCCTAACCGCCCAGTCAACGCGGACGCGCGCGGACGTTCGGTGCAACGCACAGGTCTACGGGCGCGCGCCAGTTACTGGGAACGTTCCAGATCAGCCAACCGGCGGAATTAGGTTTCATCGCGTACAGTTATTGACAGTACTCCAAGGAGGCAAAGGCCGAACGACCATCGTTCGAAAATCGTTCGGGCGGCAGTATGTTTTCCGTTTTGTCGCCTTGGGCATTGGTGCTGGACGATCGATCGACATTCGATCGATACGACACCCCCATCGGATAGAGGTCCAATGAGGGGGTGTCTTCTGGAGCGCTTCCCAATGATTGGGGGGGCATTGAGGTCCGTTCGGCGTGGTCGGACTGGCAGTGGGCTGCATTGGGAGGCATGTGGGGGCACGTAGCATTCGGCTTCCGGGTGATGGTCCAGGTTTCAGTGCGGATTCGAACGGTGCATTGAGAGGCTTCCAATGCGAAGGGCTTGTAACCCTGGGGTTCACCGTATCGGCCTGGTCGATCATTCCATTCCGATACAAGCCGGACTTTTAGGTCCTTACGGTCCGCGAGCGGCCCTCCCATGAGCTGAACGAACGATGCCCAGTCGCCTGCGTCTGCAGCGGCCCATGCCTGTTGTAGCAATCCCGGAGGCAAGGTTTCGTGAACACGGCGCAGCTCGCGCCAGACGCCGACCGGTGGGCCGCCGATCTGCTGGAACTGTCGAATGCGCCAAATCGAGGACCATGCCTGCACGCGCTCGGCGGCATCGGCGGCGAATATCCCAGCCTCGTCATCTTCCATGCCGTAGCCGTCGATGTTCTTGCTGATGTACTTTGCGATGTATCCGGTGGCCCTTCCCTTTGTTGGGTCGATATCGATGAAGGTGACGCGGCGCTCGGATGCGCCCTTCTCATTGCCGTCCACCTGGAGGGCATATCGTCGAAATGTCGCCTTGAGTGGTTCAGCCTGCGCCGGCGGTACGAACAGAAGCAGGTGCCAGTGCGGTGTGCCGTCGTGGTGCGGCTCGGCGATCCGCATGCCGTACACGTTGATGTCTTGGCGCTTCATGCTTGCGCGGATTCGCTGCCAGACTTTGTTCAAGTACTCCTGTGCCTCGCGAGGTATGGAACCATCGTGCTTGGGATTTCGCTTACCCGTAGCAGAATTCACGCGGTGCATGCGAGAGGGGCAGGTGAGCGTGATGAAGAGCCCGAGATCGCCACTATCGATCGCAATTGTTTCGAACCCGGCCAATCGAACCATGAGTTCGTTGCGCCGATTGGCGGGATTGGCTACGGAAACGTCTTGAAGCTGTTGGAGCGTGTATTCCTGACCATGGGAGTTCACCGCTACCATCGATTCGAGAATCTTCCGATTCCTGCGCTTCTGACTTCGTTTACGTTGTACCGTTGCGTCGCTTACGTAGACTTGCGCTCCCTTACGAACAACGCCCACGTGAAGGGCGAGTCGCTCGCAAGTGCGCCCAAAGGCGATCCGGAGATTTCGGCGCCACCACAGCGGGTCGCATAGCCGCTTGACGGCGGCCTCCGGGCTAAGGCGCTTGATCGTGCCCTCGGTCACGGCAATCGTCACGCGCAATGGCTCCGGGTTCCTGCTGATGTGGTGCAGGGTGTCGGCAGTGATCGAAACGCCGTATCGCTCGCTCCATGTGGCAATAATGGCCAGGGACTCTAGGGCACCAGGTGTTCGAATCGATGCGCGGTTTGCTCGTTGGGCGCATCCATCGGCGAGTTCGCGGATCTCGCTGTCACTAATCGCTGCTCGACCGGATGTGCGCTTAACGAGTTCGGTGCAGCCGACGACGAATAGGTTCGCGCTGCGTCGGCCCTCAGTGTCATTGAGTTCCCGATATTGATCCGCAATCGGACCCAAGAGAAGGGGCGGCAAGGGAGAGAGGTTGCGCTCGAGCCACCATGCGTCGTCCGTATCCGGGCTGGCCGCCTGCAGCGCGAGTCGTAGCGGCTCGGCGGTTTGCGGGGTTGGCGGCGGGTTCACGGCTGGTCCCCAGTGTCGCTTGTCGAGCGGCGCACGCTCGCGCTGACGTAAGCCTGAAGATCCGAGACCCTATATCGAACTGCTCGGCTTCCTACTTTTACAAACGGAATTCGAGCCCCGGCCCAGCGATCTCGTTCGAGGAATGCTTTGCTGACGCCGAGGAATCGGGCCGCATCTACCGTCTTAACAAGCTGGTCCATCTTTGTGCCTCCAGGAAAATGCCGTGAGCACCTTCGCTGAATCTGAGGAGGCTATGAACCGCTGTGCATTGCAGAGATATGTTTATGCAATGCAGAAACATGACTATGCATTGCATCGTCATGCAGTAATTCAGTCGGGCGGGGTGGTTTTCAGTTTCCGTTTGCCTTTTTCATACTGAGAAATCCCGCGTGCAAGGACATAGATTCGATTCTCAGGGAACAGATGGCTTACGCGGTCTTCGGGAATCGTCTTCAGAAATTCACGCGCCGCGTTCTGCATGGAGACTTTTTTCGCACCCCCGCGCTTCTTTAGTTCCAGCCACAACTGGTGGCATTCGCT
>JBIKKL010000604.1:0-3398 GCA_044360365.1 Burkholderiales bacterium
ACATCGATGTAGCGCAACTCTACGACTGCTTCACCATCGTGCCGATCATCGAACTGGAGGAGCTGGGCTTCGTACCGCGAGGCGCGGGCGGCGCATTCTGGGAAGCCGGCGAAGCCGAAATCGGTGGCTCCCTGCCGGTCAACACCCACGGCGGCATGCTGTCGCATGCGCACGCGGGTGCGGCCGGCGGCATGTTCGGCATCATCGAGGCGGTGGCGCAGCTGCGCGGCGGGCTCGGCCCCCGGCAAGTGAACGAAGCCACCCTCGCCCTGGTGCATAATGAGGGCGGCGTGATGTCGTCGCACTGCACGCTGATCCTGGGTCGGGAACGACGGTGAACGATTGGCCCGGATTTCGCTCAATCAGCATGTGCCGCCCGACGAGACATTCAATACCGTGATGCAGTCCTCGCTTCCTCACTGGTTCCGGATGCCGGCCCGAATCTTCTTCGGGAGCCTGGCGGCGCTCGTTTGGCTCTTGATGGTGTCCGGCGCCAGCGCGCAGGGGCTCATCAAGGACAACTACTACTGGTACGTCCCCGAACACGAGAAATACTCGCCGACCGTCTTCTACGGCGAGGCGAGGTTCGATACCCGACAAATCCGCATCAAGTCCACGCAGCGCTTCCGTCTGATCGACGGCCGCAAGGGCTGGTTTCTGCTCGAGTTCGACATCGCCGGCAAGGTGTTCATCCATCAGCGCCTGCTGCGCAGCCTCGTCTACGATCCGGCCACGGCCGATCCCTGGGCGGAGTTCACCCGGGCCTCGGTGTTCGACGAGGAGCCGAAGAAGATTCAGGCACGGCTGCAGGCAATCCGCAGCAATCCACAGGCAGGCGTAGCGAGCGACACGAAGGTGCCTTCCTGGAAGCGCTACAAGGACAGTTGGGGGCTCAAGACCGGCCGCGCCTCAACCTTGCCCGCCACAGGCGAAAGCAGCGAAACCGCCATCCAGGAGCCTGCACCCGTCAAGTCTTACGAGCGAAAGGCGCGCAACAAGTATCCGTTGCTGCCGCCGATCGGCAGCGAGCAGACACCCGCCCCCGCGGAGCCAGAAGTTGCCCCCCAACCCGGCAGCGATCCTGCCGCCGGTGCGCGCTGAACGCAAACCCGGCCCCACGCCGTTGCCCCAGGACAGACGAGAGAGGAGATTGAGGTGGCGCAACCCGAGCGCGGCATGTACTACGATGATTTCGAGATCGGGCAAAGCTTCCGCACCGCCGCACGCACGATCACCTCGACCGATATAGTCAACTTCGCCTGCCTCTCCGGCGACTTCAACGAAGTGCACTGCAACTGGGAATACTGCAGGACGACGCCGTTCGGCGAACCCGTCGCGCACGGCCCGCTCGTCTACGCGATCATGGGCGGATTGCAGTACGCGAGCGGCATCAACGAGGGCACCATGCTCGCCTTGCTGCAGATCGACAAATGGCGCTTGCTGGCACCCGTGAAGCATGGCGATACGATCCGCATGGAACAGACCGTCATCGCCAAGAAGGAAACGAGCCGTCCCGATCGCGGGGTGGTCACCTTCGCCCGCAAGTGCGTCAAGCAGGACGGCACCATCGCCCAGGAACTCGAAGCAACGCTGATGTACCGCCGACGCCCTGCCTGAGGCACGCTCGGAAGCAACGTCGCTGCGGCGCGCTGAACTACTCGCGGAGCATCCAGTCTTCGCCGTCGCGCTTGACCTTGCCGTCGACCTCGAGCTTTTCCAGATGCGCGAAGAGCGAGCGCTTGGCGATGGGGTGCAGCTTTTCGGAGACATCGTCGTAGGCGTGCGGCACGAGTACGTCGAGATTGCCGCGCTTCACCTTTTGCAGCGCCGTCATCACTTTCTGTTCGCGCCCCAGGCGATGACGAATGAGCTTTCGCACTTCGTCGTGAGGGGTGTCGATGGGATGACCATGCCCGGGGGCGAAGCGCGCGATGTCGATACCGAGCAGCTTGTCGAGCGATTGCAGATAGGCGCTCATCGAACCGTCGGGCGGACCGATCACCACCGTCGAGCCCTGCATGACGTGATCCCCGGTGAACAGCAGCCGCTCTTCTTCGAGCAGATAACACATGTGATTCGACGCATGGCCGGGCGTATGGACTGCACGCAGCGTGAAGCCGTCGCCTTCGAGCCGCTCGCCGTCCCGGATGCGCCAGTCGGGCGCGAACTTCTGGTCGTGGCGCTCCCCGGGCGGCGGCGGCATGCCGATCAGCTGCGCGCCCGTGGCCGCCTTGACCGCTTGCGCCGCCGGCGAATGATCGTGGTGAGCATGCGTACACAGGATCCAGCGCAGGCGATTGCCCACCGCTGCCAGCATCGCCTCGATGTGGGATTCGATGGCCGGTCCCGGATCGATCAGCGCGAGCGCCCCGGTACCGACGATGTACGCATTGGTACCGGGCCCGGTCATGACGCCGGGATTGGGGGCGGTCACGCGCCGGATGCGCTCGCCGAGGGGATAGATTTCGCCGTGCCGGATTTCGCTCATGTCCATTTCGCCGTCGGGTTGCTCGACGCCTCCGTATAACCTTTTTCGCCAGGCAGCACCCGGCTGCCGTCCGCGCTGACCGCAGGCAGGATGGGCCGGATATGGGGTTGCCCCGCTTCGAGCTTGCACAGCAGGGCGCTGCAATCGGCCGCATCCACGAAGGAAGTCAGCGTATCCAGGGTGGGCTTGCGCAGCGAAAGCTTGCCCTCGCGCTCCTGCGCCAGTGCCAGGCTCGGCCGCACCCAGACCATGTCGACCAGTTCCCGATCGTCGTGCAGCGGCTGCTGACCGGCCGGAACGAGCGCCGCGAAGAAGCGTGTGTCGTAGCGCTTCGGTGCCGCCAGCGGCGTGATCCAGTGACTGAAGTAAGTGAGGCGATCGACGGCCATGCGCAGATCTTCGCGCTGCAGGAACTCCAGAAAGCCGAGCTTGCCGTGATTGAGCGCGGCGCGATATTCGACGTAGCGCTGCTCGAGTTCGGGCGTGTCCAGCGTGACGAGCGCACCGCGGCGGTCGTAGCACAGGAGCAGACCGGCCTCCTCGAAGCATTCGCGGATCGCGCCGACCCAATAGCATAGCCCGCCCTGCTCGACCCGCAGGAGCCTGCTCGCTGCTGCGTCGTCGAGACCGCTGCAGCGCTCGAACAGGGCCGGATCGGCATCCTCGCGTTCGATGCCGCCGCCGGGAAACACATAAGCCCCCGGCATGAAGTCCGCCTTCATGCTTCGCTGCATCATGAGGACTTCGAAGCCTTCCGCAGACTCGCGGAGGATGGACAAGGTCGCGGCAGGACGCGGAACGACAGGTTCTTTCATGGGAAACGGCTCGGGTGACGGGTGCGATTCGATCAGGCCAGTTTAGCACGCACCCCGGCTCCGGATACGCAGGCCGTCCCGCCCTGAGCCATCAG
>JBIKKL010000098.1:0-10900 GCA_044360365.1 Burkholderiales bacterium
ACGATCTCGTCGCCGCCGAAGATCGGGCGCGTGGCCTTGAATTCGATGCGGCCGCCTGGCTGCAGCAACGCCTGCGGGCCATAGCCGAGTTCCAGCACTTCGCTGCAGAAGGCCACCGTGGCCACACCTGCGTTGGCGGTCTTGCCGAACAGCGACCGGCGTGCGAAATCGGGATCGAGATGCAGGCTGTTGCCGATGCGGGCCCGGACCTTGGTCGTGACGCCGAAGCGATCGATATTCTCCTGGCTTTCGAGCTTCCTCAAGACAGGGAGGGCGTCAGCCGCGGCGATCTCGGGGACCGGATCAGGCTCGCTCGAGGCTTCCTTCTTGTTGGCGACGCCCGGGCCGTCCGGCCAGATGGTGACGTAGGTGTAGTCGAAGAGCGCGTCGCCCTTGTCGTTCGCGCCTTCGCACTTCCACTGCGCGAACCGCTTGCCGCGCCGTTCGACCTTGGCTTCGAGGTACACGCGTGAAACCACCGTGTCGCCGGGGAAGATCGGGCGCATCCAGCGCAGCTCGCCTTTGACGTAGGGCGTCTGATACTCGCCCTTTTCCTCGGGGGAGGCGTAGCCCTTGGTGTGCATGGCTTCGTTTCGACGCAGCGGCGCGGCCATGAGTGCGAACGTCGGCGGCGCGACGATGCGTCCGTAGGGGCCGGCCTTCGCGGCGGCTTCGTCCAGATACAGTGGATTCATGTTGCGCACCGCTTCGCAGTACTTCGCGATGGCTTCCTTCGTGACCGTGTAGCTGAAGATCGGTGCCTCGTCGCCGGCGTCGGCGGCATCCCAGTTGTATGTGGGGAGGGAGAGGATCTCCTCGGCGCTGATATCGGGTGTTTCGACGGTGCTCATGGCATTCCCTTCCTACGATGTAAGCAAGAAAATTCGGTGCCTGGCACGTGCCTGGCACCGAATTTCGGTTGTCAGGAGACGACGGTCGTGCGGTGCATGAGGCGGGGTGCATCCGCCGGGTAGTCGAACGTGGCCTTGTGCTGGGTGGAGCAATCGTCCCACATGACGAGGTCGTGTTGCTGCCATTGGTGTCGATACAGGAACTCGGGTTTGATGCAGTGCTGCGCGAGTTCGGCGATCAGATCGCGGCTTTCATCCTCGGGCATGCCGACGATTTGCGACGTGTAGCCTTCGGTCACGTAAATGCACTTGCGGCCGGTGACCGGATGCACTCGTACCAGCGGGTGCGTCGCTTCCGGATTCGACTTCAGTGCGCTCGTGTAGTCTTTCTTGCCGCCGGCCTGCACCGTCTTGTCGAGGCGCTTCAGGATGCTATGGACTGCTTGCAAGCCGTCGATGCGCTTCTTCATGCGCTCCGGCAGTGCGTCGTACGCGGCCGTCGTGCTCGAATACTGGGTATCCCCGAGGATGCGCCCGTCCACCTTGGGCACGATCAGGGCGCGCAGGGCAGAGACCGCGTGGGGGCGCGCGAGGTAGGCCCCGTCGGTGTGCCAGAAGATGCCGGCATCGTAGCTGCCGATGTACTGCCCGTCCTTCCTGATGTTCGAGATGACGAAAATTTCGGGCAGGTGCTCGGGCAGTTTGTCGTCGGTGAGCTTCAATTTGCGCAGCTCGCCGAACCGTGCGCTGAACCGGATGTGGTCCTCGTCGCTCAGTTCATTGCCTCGAAAATAAACGACTTCGTGCTCGTAGAACGCATCGCGAATCGTCGCGAAGTCGTCGTCCGATAAAGGACGAGTGAGGTCGGCACCGACGATCTCTGCGCCAAGTGCTGAACCTGTGGGTTTGATCTGGATGGACATGGCAGCGATTCTTTCATGCTCGAGGGCACGGAATCGGTGTGACTTCATTACAATCGGTCACGCAGTTTCCGTCTGGGCAGCGGGCGATCGCGGGGCGACACCCGCACGCTCGATTAGGCGGCAAGGCGCGCAATGCTGTCAAATGCGGGCTCGTGGCCCCCGCGCGCCCGACGTCGTCGACACCGGCGCCACATTCGGACTCGCCGCTCGTTGGTTCGACGAGCGGCCGGCAGTCGAGAGACATCGGCGCGTCTCGACGGCGTACGCATTCGACCAAGCGCCCCCTCAGGAGGAGTCGTCACCATGACATCGTTCAACCGCAGTGCAATGTTCGTGCTGCTTCATGCGGGCCTGTTCGGGAGCGCCTGTGCCGTCGCCCAGGACAAGTATCCGACGAAGACGGTCCGTCTGGCGGTCGGATTCAGTCCCGGCGGTGCCGTCGACATTTCCGCCCGCATCGTCATGCAGAAGGTGAGCGAGTCCCTCGGGCAACAGGTCATCGTCGAGAACCGTCCAGGCGCGGACGGCATCCTGGCCGGAGACTTCGTGGCGAAGTCTGCACCCGACGGGCATACGCTCGCCTATGTGAGTGCTGGGCATACGATGAATCCCGCGACGCGCGGCAAGTCGATGCCCTACCATCCGCTCAAGAGTTTCGCGCCGGTCTCCCTCGTGGCATTGGGTGCGCAGGTGCTCGTCGTCAATCCCTCGGTGCCGGCGCGCAACGTCAACGAACTCGTCGAACTGGCGCGCAAGCGTCCCGGCCAGATCAACTTCGCATCGTCGGGGGCGGGTGGGCCTACACACCTTGCCGCGGAACTGTTGAAGACAATGGCCAAGATCGACATGGTGCACGTGCCCTACAAGGGGGGCGCCCCGGCGCTCAACGACGTCATCTCCGGCCAGCTCGAATTGACCTTCATCGGCGCACCCGCCGCCCTTCCGCATGTCCGCTCGGGGCGCCTGCGCCTGCTCGCGGTGACGACGCCGAAGCGCATGAGCACCATGCCGGACGTGCCGACCGTTGCCGAGCAAGGCTATCCGGGCTACGACGTCAACGCATCGTATTCCGTCCTTGCGCCCGCCGCGACATCGCCCGCGATCGTCACGCGCCTGAGTACGGAAATCGCAAAGGCCGTGAAGGTGCCGGACGTTCGGGAAAAACTGTTGAACCTGGGGGTGGAGCCCGTCGGCAGCACGCCCGAGGAATTGGCGGGTTTTCTGCAGTCGGAACTCGCCAAGTGGACCAAGCTCGTCAACGCGCTCGGTCTCGCCGAAAAATAGTCCGCATGGCGGGCATCGCCGAGATGCCCGCCCGGAATGCATCAATCAGGAGTGCTCGATGTCGCAATGCTTCTCTATCCGTCGTTCCACGATGCGCGTTCGATGCCCGGTCGTCGGCAGTCTGTCGATGGTGGCCTGCTTCGCAGCGGCCACAGCGGTGGCTCAATCCAGGTCCCCCGCTGATGCGGCGAGCTATCCCGATCGGCCTGTCCGGGTGGTGGTTCCCTATGCGCCGGGCGGTTCGTCCGATGCGGTGGCGCGCATCCTGAGCCAGAAGCTCACCGAGAGCCTGGGCCAACAGTTCGTCATCGACAATCGTCCGGGCGCGGCCGGGTCGCTCGGTCGGGAAGTGGTCGTGCGCGCGTCGCCCGATGGACATACGCTGCTCGTCGGCGACTCTCCCCACACCATCAACGTGCATGTGTTGAAGCACGTTCCCTACGATCCCATCCGTGATTTCACGACCATCACGCGTATCGCCACGGCACCCCAGGTGTTCGTCGTCAACCCGAACTTCAGTGCGAAGACGCTCAAGGATTTCATTGCCGTCGCGAGAGAAAAGCCCGGGCAGATCAACTACGGTTCGGGCGGCAACGGTGCCGTCACCCACTTGACCGGGGAACTGTTCAAGCTCGCCGCAAAGGTGAATATCGTCCATGTACCTTACCGCAGCATTGCGTTTGCTTCGGCAGACGTGATCGGCGGTCAGATCACTGCGGCGTTTCCGACGATCCCGGGGGCCGTACCGCATGTGCGTGCGGGACGGCTCCGCGCGCTCGCGGTAAGCAGCGACAAGCGTGCAGCTGCCTTACCCGAACTGCCGACCTTCCGCGAGCAGGGTGTCGACGTACTGGTCAGCAACTGGTTCGGGCTGTTCGGTCCGGCGAAGTTGCCTGCACCATTCGTGGCGAAGCTGCACAAGGCGACCCTTGAGGCACTGCAATCTCCGGATGGACAGAAGCGCTTCGGCAACCTCTCGCTCGAAATCGCAACGACGACGCCCGAGGAGTTCCAGCGGTTTCTGGTGTCGGAGCTGAAGCAGTGGGGCGAAGTGGTGAAGGCGGCGGGGATCAAGGCTGAGTAGTGTGCGGGAGTAGGGAAAGGGGAAAGGGGAAATGAGAAATGGGAAGTGCCTGAACAGCCGGTGCTGCTGACGCCGCTCATGTCTCGCGCTCCGCGACCGGGGCAGGGCGCCGTGGGAATGGGTTCCCTTTCTATTTTCGCTTTTCCCCTTTCCGCGCTTGTTACATCGGCGCCGGTGCGAGATCCTTCCGTACTCTGAAATCGCTGCCGAAAGGAACGACTTTGCGCCTCGACGCCATCTCCACCGGAGCCAATCCCCCCGAAGAAGTGAACGTCATCGTCGAGGTGCCCGTCGGCGGCGAACCGATCAAGTACGAGATGGACAAGGCGGCCGGCACGCTGGTCGTCGATCGCTTCCTCTACACGGCGATGCGTTATCCGGGGAACTACGGATTCATTCCGCATACGCTTTCCGACGACGGCGATCCCTGCGACGTGCTGATCGCCAATCAGCGTGGGATCGTTCCCGGCGCGGTCGTGGCGGTGCGACCGGTCGGCGTGTTGAGGATGCGCGACGAAGCGGGCGGCGACGAAAAGATCGTGGCCGTGCCCGTGCCGCGTCTCACGCGCCGCTACGAGTCGGTTCACGATTACCGCGATTTGCCGGAAATCACCATCAAGCAGATCGAGCACTTCTTCCAGCACTACAAGGATCTCGAATCGAGCAAGTGGGTCGAGATGCTGGGGTGGGGCGATGCGGCGGAGGCCAGGCAGGTCATCGTCGAATCGATCGAGCGCGCCCGAGGCGCGAAATAGCGAACTCCCCTCGGTTCAGTTCCATAACGTGGCCGCCTCGATGGCGTCGGGCGGGTCATGTCTGTAGGATTCCGAAAACGAAACTCGGGGATATCGGGCGAGCGAAATCGGGGTCTGTCCCCGATTTCTTTTCGAGGTCTGTCCCCGATATCGCCGATTTCGCTTCAACCAAGGAGAGTGCGTGATCGATTTGAAGGAGACGTTCTCGATTCCGGCACCGCCGGACGAGGTGTGGCCACTGATGTCGGATCCCGCCGTCGTCGCGGCCTGCATTCCCGGGGCCGAGATGAACGAATTGACTCCAGAAGGGGCATATCGAGGCAAGGTGACATTCAAGTTCGGTCCGACGGTCGCCGTCTTTCGCGGCGAAACCAAACTGACTTACGACCATCCCGTGAAGCGCTGTCTGATCGAAGCGCGCGGCATCGATCAGCGCGGGGCTTCCCGTGCGCGCGCGAAGTTCGACGTCGCAGCGACGGGCGATACGTCGACCGAGGTGAGTCTCGTCGGCGGTTTCGAAGTCGCGGGGCCGCTGGAGATGTTCGCTTCGGCAGGCGGCGTACACGTCGCGCGGGCGTTGCTGGGCGAGTTCGCCGCCAACATCGCACGGGTCATCGAACAGCGGCGGGCGCAAGGCGCGGACGCAACGATAGAGCAGGCACCGGCCGCATCCGGCGCCAGGATCCTCGGTCGCGCCCTCATGGATGGCGCGCGCAGCATCATCGGCAAAAACGACAAGGACAAGGGAAGCGCATGAGCGATATCAACGGTTACGAGGTGTTGTCGCAGGCCTTCAAGGCGGAAGGCGTCGACACGATGTTCGCCCTGCTGGGCGATGCGAACATGTATTGGGGCGCGGTCATGGCGCAGAAGCACGGCGTCAACATCGTGCACGCTCGTCATGAGCACTGCGCCTGCTCGATGGCCGATGGCTACGCACGCCATACCGGCAAGGTCGGCGTCGCGACCGTCACGTGCGGCCCGGGTTTCACGCAGATCATGACTGCACTGACGACGGCGGCGCGCGGCAGCATCCCGATGGTGGTCTTCGCGGGGGATTCACCCACGTCCGCCGCCTGGTACATCCAGCAGCTCGAACTCGGCCCCCTCGCGACGGCTACGGGTGCACGTTATCTGGCCGTGAAGAGCGTCGATCGCATGCTCGACACGGTGCGCGAAGCCTTCTACACCGCACGCCAGGAGCGTTGCCCCGTTGTGCTGGGCGTGCCGATGGATCTGCAGAAGGCGCCGTTCCCCTGGGGCGCGGAGTATTCGCCCTCGACCGATCTCATGCCCACACCGCAGCGACCCGCGCCCGATCCCGAGTTGGTCGATCGACTGGTCGCCATGATCATGGAAGCACAGCGACCGATCATACTCGGCGGACGGGGATGCATCCGGTCGGGTGCAGGTCCGGCACTCGAAGCGCTCGCCGATCGCATCGGGGCGTTGCTCGCAACGTCGCTCTTCGGCAAGGGGCTCTTCGATCACAACAAGTTCGGGATCGGCATCGCGGGGGCCTACGCAAGCCCTGTGGCACGAGAGGAATTCGCCGCGTGTGACTTGCTCATCGGATTCGGTGCCGGGCTGGGCCACTATACGACCGAGGCCGGCTATCTGTATCCGAACGCGAAATCCGTGCAGGTCGATCTCAATCCGCGCGGTCTTTATCAAGGGCTGCGGGTTGCCGACATGCACATCCGTGCCGACGGCAAGGCGACGGCCGAGGCCTTGCTTGCGAAGCTGGAAGCGAAGGGTTATTCATCGGCGGGCGCGCGTTCACCGATGCTCGCGAACAAGATTGCGCAGGTGGCCGCAAGACCTGATCCCAAGGAATTTCTGGTGGCGCCGAACACGGTCGATCCGCGTCCGGCCATGCTGGAACTCGACGCGGCCATCCCGAAGGACTGGACGGTCGTCAGCGGCGGTGCCCACTTCGCCGGTATTGCGATGACGCATTTCCATGGTCGGCGCGCGGAGAACGTGCACGTCATCAACGATTTCGGCGCCATCGGCTCCGCGTTTCCGACGGCGATCGGCGTGGCCGCTGCGCGCGGCGATGGCAAGGTGCTGCTGATCGAGGGCGATGGCAGCCTGATGATGCACATCCAGGAAATGGAGACGCTGCGCCGGCAAGGGATCAGGATGTTGATCTGCACGGTGAACGACGGCGGCTACGGCGCCGAAGTCCACAAGTTCCGCGCGCAAGGCTACGATCCCACGGAGTCTGTCCACGGGCGCGGCGATATTGCATCGATTGCTCGCGGCTTCGGTCTGCGCGGCGAGAAGATCACCGGTCTGGGGCGTTTCCAGGCGTTGTTCGAAGCGCATCAGGCGGGCAACCAGGCCGAATTGTGGGATCTGCACGTCGACGACAAGATCCCGTCGATGCCGTATCGCCGGATCCACTTCGGCGAGGTCTGAAAATTCGGTGCCAGGCACGTGCCTGGCACCGAATTTCGCAGTTACGCGATCTGCGCCTCACCCTATCGGAATTTCCTAGCCCTTGCGCCGACGCGCGATCCACCCGACGAGGCCCAGCCCGGCAAGCAGCATGGCATACGTCTGCGGCTCGGGGACAGGCGTCAGCGTGAACGCCGTGGTCGTCCCGGACACCTCGTTGGAGAACGCGAGGTAGTACTTGCCGCCCAGTTCGTAGGCAGCCAGGCCCTCGGGGCTCAGATCGCCTTCGCTCACGATCATGTCCAGATACGCGACGTTGGTCGGGTCGGTAACGTCGAAGATCGCAACGGCCGACTTGGTCGTGCGCTCGAGCCCGACGAATGCCAGCGTGCGCCCGTTGATCTCGAACACGGTGAGCCCCTCCGGCTCCACACCCTTGTCGCGGCTGCGGCCGTCGTCGTAGATGCCCTTCGCGTGAGCCATCATGTCGAGAATCGATCCGCTGTCGTAGACGAGGGTGCCGTTCTCGTCGCGAATCGAGAACGAGCGTGCTCCGGCTGCGAAGAGTTCGGTGCCGGAAGAATCCGTGTTCGAGATGCGCAGTCGGTCGAGCGGGGCTGCGGCGCCGAGAAACGAGCCGGCTGCGACACGGTCGCCGTCGTCTTCGCGGAAGTCGCCTTCGTTCGCCATCAGGACGTAGGTCTTGCCGCCCTTTTCGATGGTCGCCATGCTGTCGGGCATGTAGAGGCCCTTGGCGTTGTGCTTGCCGAAGTTCACCGAGTTGTCATTGCGGGGGTCGATCTCGTTGCCCGCGATCGAGAAGTCCTTGGCGCCGAGTCCCACGACTTTCTGGAAGGAGTTGGTCGTGAGGTCGAGCACGGCCATGCCATTGGCCTCCTGCAATGCGACGAAGGCCTTTGTTCCCGCCTTGTTGACGGTGATGTACTCGGGCTCGAAGTCCATGCCCGTGGTGGTGCGCAGGTGGCTGCCGCTCGTAGGTACACCCGCGAAGCCCGGTGAAGCGATGACCGAACGCGTGGCCACATCGATGATCGATACGCTTCCGACGGGATCGTTCGGGGCCGATCCGTAGATCCGAGGCACGCTGTTGCCCAATTGCGCGCCGTAGACATTCGGTGTTCCTTCGTTCGCAACAAGCAACTTCTTGCCGTCCGGCGTGAACGTCAGCATATCGGGCAAAGCGCCGACGGTGACGCTGCTCGGATAAAAGCCGCCGGAAAGACTGCGGGTCGCCGTGTCGAAGAACGTCACGACGCCAGACTGGGACCGGGTGGGGGACTCCACGGCGATGGCTGCGAGCCCGTTGTAGATGGCGACGCTGTTTGCGGCGCCGCCGAACGGCGTGGTATCGATATGGCCGATGAAGCTGCCCGTCGCCGCGTTCAATACGTCGACTCCCCGGAAGCCGACCACCCAAAGCGTGCCGGTCGCGGGATCGAACGCCGGGATCTCCGACGTTTGTCCGGCCACGCCGGTCGATGCGTGGTTGTAGGTCCAGGCAGCACTGAAGCCGGCCAGAGGCGAAGCGGCAAGCAAATGGGCTGCAGGCATGAACAAAGCCGCTGCAACACTCACTGAGGTGAAAGTTCGAAGCATGACGTCTCCAATAGGGCATGCGGCGCAGCTGTGCTCGCCTGCGCCTGGGCAAAGGGTTGATCGACTTCTCGCGGACCCTGCAGCCGATGACAAGCGGGGCCAGGATCACGCCCGTGAGGCTAGGGTGCGAGTCTTACAATTTCATGACATGGAGTGGCCGGATCCATGGTCCCGAGCCGAGCGCAGATGCCGCTGTTCGGCATGCCGGAGCGGGGGCTGCGATTCGGATGCTGCAGAGCAGTAGCCGCATCGTGCCGTGGCGGGCAGACGCAGCAGTTTGGCCTGGCGATGTTTCGCTTCACAGAGCCTGCCGAAATGGGCATGCTGTGCGGCTGCCCCGCCGGATGTGCCCGCAGGGATTTCGCGAGACGCCTGCCCGATGGGTCGGTCATCGCTTGGGGGAGGTTCTGCAATCACGTGCCGATTGCATGTTTACAAAAACCTGATCCCACGGCCATGTCCCGCGATCCATCACCGGCGTCGATTCTTACGAGAGGAGAGTTGCAATGGGTTCAATGCGCGTGGCGTCGGTCGCTCTGGCCTGTCTAACACCGCTGCTGGTACAGGCTCAGGCTTATCCGACCAAAGTTATTCGAATCGTGGTCCCCTTCGCTGCCGGGGGGCCCGCTGATATCACGGCCCGCGCGATTGCGCCGCGACTCACCGAACTCCTCGGTCAGCAGGTGATCGTCGATAACCGTGCCGGTGCCAACGGCACCATCGGCGCGGATGCCGTGGTGCGGGCTGCTCCCGACGGGCACACCATGCTGCTTGCCACGGCAAGCGTCTCCTCGATCAACATGGTGACGTATGCGAATCCGCCCTACAACACGCTGCGGGATCTGCAACCCCTCACCATGGTGATGACGACGTCAAGCCTGATCGTGGTACACCCGTCGGTACCCGCGAAGACGCTCAAGGAACTGGTCGCCATTGCTCGATCGCGCCCCGGTCAGGTGGTGTTCGGCTCTGCCGGGGTCGGGGGTACGCTGCACCTCGGACTGGAGATGCTGATGCGTGATGCCAACGTCAAGATTACCCATGTGCCCTACAAGGGAGCGGCACCCGCGGTGCAGGAGGTCGTGGGCGGACAGATCACGGGCATGTTCGTCGATCTGCCGGTGATCTCTCCCTACGTGCGCAACGGTCGTGTTCGTGCCCTCGCAGCAGCGAATCCTGCGCGAACACAGCATTTCCCGGACATACCGACAGCCAAGGAGGCAGGTTTCCCGACGGTAGAGATGACGAACTCGTACGCCTTGTTGACGACGGCGAAAACGCCTCAGGAGGTCGTCGCCAAGCTGCACGACGCCATCGTGAAGACGGTGGCGACGCCGGCGGTACGCGATCGCCTGCTCGCCAGCGGCGCCGATCCGTTGACCATGTCGGTCGCGGACTTCACCGATTTCATCCGCAAGGACATCGAAAAGTGGGGCAAGGTCGTTCGTGCGGCCGGCGTACAGTTCGATCGGTAACGTGATGATGGTACGTGTGGCGCCGCCTTCGCTTTTGCGCCCACGGGCTGCAGCAACCACTGCTACAGCACACCTGCGCAGGCCGGCGTGCGCGTGTATTACTCCGATGGCGGCAGCGGTAACACTTCCGCGTTTGTGCCGCTCGACCTGACCCGGAACCATACCTACGAATGGCTGCTCAAGGGCGGTCAGGTCACGTACCGGATCGACGGATCGGTCACTACTCCGGTGCGGTTTAGGGGGCAGTCCAGGGCAATCCGCTGCTCGTGATCGGCGATGGCAGCGCAACGACCCGAACCGGCCTCGGCGCCATGGTCGTGAGTCAGGTCGGATTCGATGCGTTTCCGTCTTTCGACACGCTCGCGCCGGTGCCCGAGCCCGAGACGTGGGCGTTGATGGCCATGGGGCTCTCACTCGTGGGTTGGGCGGCTCGCCGCCGCTGACGAGGTGTCGTGCAGGCGAGGGCATGATGGCGCGGTCTGAGTTCAGGCGCGCAGGATGGAGTTCG
>JBIKKL010000605.1:0-3390 GCA_044360365.1 Burkholderiales bacterium
CTCACGCACCGCGATCTGCTCTTCGAAGTTGCGCCGCTCCCATGCCAGCGCGCGCGAGGTTTCGTAATGGCCGACCTTATTGCGGGCGTCGGCGAACTCGCTGAATTTCGCAGGCAGCGTGATCTCGGTAACGCGCGCACCTGCTGCCGCCAGCCGCGACGCCGCATCCTCGAGCGCCGCCTGCGTAGCCGCGTCCGCCTTGGCCCACGAGAGCGTGCGGTAAAAGCCGATGCGTGGCTTGTCGATCGGCGGGAGGGCGAAGGTGGGCGCACCGCTGCGCGTCATGACCGCGAACGCGAGTGCGACGTCGCCAACGCTGCGTCCCATCAGGCCGACGGTGTCGTACGACTTAGTGTTCGGTTTGACGCCGACGGGGTTGATCGCGTCGAACGTGGGCTTGAATCCCACGATCCCGCAGAACGCCGCTGGCCGCAGCACCGAACCGCCGGTTTGCGTGCCCAGCGCGAGCGGCACCATGTGATCCGCGACCGCCGCTGCCGACCCGCTCGACGATCCCCCCGGCGTGTGCGCCGTATCGAGCGGGTTGCAGGTTTTCCCCGGATGCGACATCGCGAACTCGGCCGTCACCGTCTTTCCCATGATGACGGCACCCGCATTCCTAAGCAGCGCGACACATGCGGCGTCGGCGCGCGGCCGATATCCGGCATAGATGGGAGAGCCGTACTCGGTCGGCATGTCTTCGGTGTCGATGATGTCCTTGATCGCCACCGGAATACCGTGCAGCGGGCTGCGCGGTGACTCCGCGTCACGCGCACGCGCGTCCGCCAGCACCTGCTGCGGATCGATGTGCGCCCAGGCGTGCACCGCTTTTTCACGCACCGCGACCCGCGCGAGACAATCTTCGGCGAGCCTGACGGCGGTGATCTTGCCGGACGAGATGAGCGCCGCCGCTTCAGTGATGGAATAACGATTGGTAGTCATATAAGTGAGATGAGTGAGGTTTAAAGGAGCGCCGCGTCTCCAATCACCTTGACCAGCTAGATGCCAGCCAAGTACGACCGGAACTTAAAGCAACCCCTCCAGGCCGGTTTGGAAGGAATAACTAGCGGTTATCCACGGGTGGTAAGGGCGTCGAGTACCTGCATTTTCATCCTAGGTCATGCGGCTCATGCCTCGGCATGCACGGCAATTGCCGCGGCTTCCCTGGCCGAATAGCAACTGCCCTCTTGCATGCTGCCCATCACTCCTTCGGGATCCCCGCATCAGCGATCACCTTGCTCCACTTGCGCACCTCCGCCGCCATCAGCTTCGAGAGCACCTCCGGCGGCCCGCCTGCCGGCTCCACCCCGATCCTCGACAAGCGCTCTTTGACATCCGCTGTCTGCAAGGCGGCATTGATCTGCTGGTTGAGCTTCTTGACGATCGCTGGCGGCGTGCCCGCGGGTGCGAAGATGCCGCCCCAGGTGATGATCTCAAAACCGGGTAGTCCGGCCTCGGCCGCAGTCGGCAGATCCGGGAAGAGCGCGCTGCGCCGGGGTGTGGCCACCGCCAGCGCGCGCAGCCGCCCGGACTTGATATGCGGGATCATGGCGTTCGCAGAAAATGAGCCCAACTGGATCTCGCCCGCCATGATCGCAGTCGACGCCGGCGAGCTTCCTTTGTAAGGCACGTGCACGATGTTGACGCCAGCGACCATCTTGAAGTACTCCATACCCAGGTGGCTGCTGCCGCCCACCCCGGACGAGCCGAAGTTCACCTTGCCTGGATTGGCTTTCGCGTACGCCAGGAAGTCCTTCAGCGTCCCCGGTAGCGACGGGTGCACGACGATGATCTGCGACTGCGTGCCGACCATGGCAACCGGCGCGAACGCCTTCAGCGGATCAAACGGCGGGTTCTTCGAGAGGAGCGGCACCGTCACCAAGCCCACGTTGTTGACGAGGAGAGTGTGGCCGTCCGGCGTCGCCTTCGCCACCAGGTTCGAGCCGAGCGAGCTGCCGGCACCGGGGCGCGCATCGATCACGACGGGCTGTCCCCAAGTCTCGCTGAGCTTTGACGCGACCGCGCGCGCCTGCGCCTCGGTGCTGCCGCCCGGCGCGAACGGATCGACGATACGAATCGGGCGCGTGGGGTAGGCGTCGGAGGCTATAGCAACCGTGGTCACAAGTAGCAAGGCGACTGCGATTAGTTTGATGGGCATGTAGAGTCTCATCGTAGTTGAGAAGGACGCCGGCAGGTCCGGATGCGAATAGTCGAAGCCCGTGGCAACGTGCGCGCTGGCGTTGTCCGTGATTCGGAAGTGCGAATGCCAATGGCTGCCAAGAGCAATAGTGATGCCAACTGGCAGTTCATAGTCAGTGATTCGAGCGGCCAATCGGATGGCGGTCGGTGAAGAGTGCGGTCTCTCGCGGTCTTCTGGAACCTGACATCGCACAAAGGCGCCCACAGGTTCGACAGCGCGAACAGCGTCAGCACATGGGCCATGTTCTTGTCGAGCCCGCGAAAACGTACTTTCATCAGACCGAACTGGCACTCCCGTTTCGCATGACTTAGGCTCCCTGCTTCGTCTATCTGCTTGACTCCCGTGCGGGTGATTGGCGACTCCCGCTCGGAAGTTTCGCGGATCGCGTAATGTCCCAATTCTCGAACAAACCCATCACGCAGCAACACGGTGGTAGTAACTAAGCATCTGTGCCCCGCAAGAGTTGACGTTGGGGGGCCGATTCACGACGCAGCCCTCGGCAGCGTGAGTGAATACTCATGATGCAATCCGCCCAAAATCGATTTCCCGAGCACGAGCGAACCCGCCGCCAGTAGATGCTGGGTTTCAGTTTTTAGGAGGACAAACAGTTCGCTCGGCGGATCCGGCACCCCAGTCCCCAGCGCGCCATGTCAGCGTCCACCGTAGTAGTGAGGGTCGCTCCGGCGTGTTGGGGGCGTAGGCGTGGACCTGGGAATCAATGATCATCACGAATTTTCCTTGTTCGGTTTCCACCCATAGACTCTGGCGCAGGCCCCGCCCATCAGCATCGCCCGCTCGCTGTCGCTCAGGCGATCGGTCAGGCGAAAGGGCTCCACGGCCTGCTCGTAGTTGACCACCGCGAAGGCGCGCGTCCAATCGGTGCCCCACAGGCAGCGCTCGAAGCCCCAGGCCTCGAACACGCGGGCCAGCGGCTCCCAGATGTCGTTGAAGGGATAGGGCTCATGCGACATGGTGCAGGCGCCGCTCACCTTGATCACCACGTTGGGGCGACGTGCTAGTTCGAGCACCTTGGGCAACTCGGCCCACACATCCGGCGGCGCCGGCTTCTTGCGCGGCTGCAGCAGCCCCAGGTGGTCGAGGACAAAATGGGTGTTCGGATGGCGGTCGATCACCTGCGTGCCCACATCCAGATTGCCCCAGCACAAAAAATTCATCGGCAGATCGGCGCT
>JBIKKL010000147.1:0-9229 GCA_044360365.1 Burkholderiales bacterium
ATTGATGGCACCCGTCGGACCGTGTTGGAGGACGTGGAACAACGCCGCAAGCCGGGTTACATTCTCGCCAGCTTTCGAAGCTACGTCGCGAATATCGCGAAACTCCCCGGTGGAACTCAACTCGTCTTCGACGCAGTCGTGGATCGAAATCCACTGGGTTTGGGCTGCGGGGGTCAGATCGATGATGTGAGGCGCAAGCGCACCTTCCTCGTCGGTCACCAGCGGCTCGTCGAGCAGCGAATGGATCCGGCGCGAGAATCGCTCCACCGCGGGAAGAACCGCAGGGGCCTCCTTGTAGTGCCTCGATCCCTGAGTACTCGCAGGCCACGCGACCAAGAAGCGCGCAAGAAACCCCGTCCCTCGGGGCAGTGATCCAGCGCGTTCCAGGAAACCCCGCAGCGCTTCGGGCTGTACCATCAACCCGAAGGTGAGCCGCCGTCCTCGCAACTGAAACGATGGCTTGGATCGGCGGTCGATCGCCATCGACCCACCGTCCCACAGCACGTTGAGCAACGCCAGGTTCCGCAAGATCGTGTCCTGCCCCATGCCGTGGGATCCGAACACCGCGCCGGCCTCTGCCGACAGCACGGCGCCGCTCGGCCAGCCGTTGCCCAAGGAGAACGCCAATGCCTCCGGTGTTGCATCCGAGTACAGTAACCTCGGGCGCAGCACCGGCCGCGGCGCATCGGCGACGAGCGCGCGCAACTGTTGCTCAGGCTCCTCGGCGTCTTTGCCCTTGCGCCGTTGAACCTTGATCGCGTCGAGCAGACCGGCCTTCTTCGCCTCGAACGCAGCCACCGCTGCTTCGGCGGCGGTGACATCGGCGGCCATCGCTTCACGCCGTTCCAGTTCCCACTCCCGCAGTGGACGCGCAAAGATCGCATCGCACGTCGATTTGCGCTCGCCGGAGTCGGCCACCGAAAGGAGGTAGACCGATACCGGCCCGACGAGCTGCGCATCGCGCCGAACGTTCACCAAACCCTGGGCCGCGACGGACAGCGAGGCCAAGGCCGACGCAGCGACGAGGGCGTGCGGCGCCTGAACGAACGCATGCACCTCGAGCACCGCCTCCCGAAGCAGGCTCGGCAGTGCATCCACAGGATAGGGAAACGCCGTGTGCTGATCCGTCAGCGGCTCGGGATCTCGCCACAGTCGTGCAGTGACGACTGACGAGGCCGCATGAGCCTCAACCTGGGTGACGGGCTCTGTGCCTGGCGCCGCCGCTTCCTCAATCCGTGCACGGACTGCGGCACTGCCGTGCGTCCGGTAAACATCGTTGAAATCCACCGACACTACGTGCCCGTCGATTTCGCTCCCTGGTACCGCCAGATGTGCCCGGATCGCTCGCGCCGCCGAAGTCGCGGCGGCGAGTCCCGGGTTTCCTTCCGTGGCTCGATCATCGTCGGCACAGACGATGAGCTTGGCTTCAGGATGTCGACGACGAACATCGGTAGCAACCACCATCAGGTTGGCCGCGTGGAATGCGACCACCACGCCGTGCCCCGTCGCCTCGTGGATGCTGGCGGCCGTCGCATACCCCTCGGCGATGCAGAGCGGATCAGTCGGTCTGCCGACGACGAATGACCCACCTTCGATCCGTCCGCCCCTCAGGAACCGCTTGCTGCCCGAGGCGCCAATGAACTGCAGGCTCGTGATGGATCCCGATGGGCCATGAACCGGAACGACCAGAGCACCCTTGTAGACCCGCACCCCATGCGCTCGCACCCCCTTGGTCGTGAGATAGGAATGCTGATCGGTGGCGGGCCGGACATTGTTCCAGATGCGCAACGCCCGATCCGCCGTCGCCCGCTGCCGTTCGGCGGAAGCCGCCGCTCTCTGGCGTGCGGCGTCCGCGAACCGTTGCCGAATCCTTCGCTCCTCGTCCGGAGACCGGGATCGATGGGCACCGAAGCGCCAGTTCTCCCACTCCCTGCCATCACGCCAATTGATGAAGCCGCCGGCGGGCATTTCATCGAGATGAAGAAGATAGGCCGCATCCGCCTTGCCGTTCTTTCCGGCCCCATCACAGCGGTGCAGCAGGCCATCGGCGACGAGTGCTTCCGGCGGCACGATGCCCCGTGCGGTGAGCGCGAGCCGGAACGCGCCGAGCACCTCATCAATCGTCGATGCAGATGCCCGGCCCGACGCGTCATTCGGCATGGTGGTTCCCTCCGGACGGCTGCGGATGCCGTCCGGTGGCGGCAATCCGCTGGGCGATCCAGGCGCTGATGTCGGCCTCGATCCATCCGACCGCTCGGGGTCCGAGCTGCACCGGCTTCGGGAACACCCCGTCCTTCATGTACTGGTAGATCGTACTGCGTGCCAGCCCGGTGCGCGTCTCGACTTGCTTGCGGCGAATAACGGCGGGCTCTCTGTGGATGGCATCGGTCATGTGCGTTGCTCCTTGGTTGAATTGGGTCGTATGTCGATCGCATTAGAACGCCGATTGGCATCCCATTCAGACAATGTGCGACCCGCGACAGTCCAGACATGGCACCCCTTGGTTGTGAAGGGAAGGCCTCGGCATGCTGAACACATTGCTTGGAAATGTCCCGCGTCACCGGGGCCTACGCCGGGACCTGAAGACGCTTGACATTTGGATAGGGCACCCGATTTCGGGCCGTTTTGATCCACAGAACAGCCCGGATTCGACCGCCCCTACGATTTGTCAAGCAATCATCGGAGCCTTCGAGAGGGTCCGAATAGGAATATTTCGACCCGAACGGGTGCTCGTGAACGATGTTGAGCTGCCGCAGCGCGCGCCAAGAACGATGATCGAACCCGCTGTCGCAAGGGGCGCCTTCGATGACGGATCAGCGCCTCCCGCCCGAACGATGTCCTCGGTGCGACGGTCTGCACCAGCGATCGTCCTCACCGATTGAAGAACTGCACCATGGGCCGCGTCACTACGTAGACGCGCGCGGCTTGTAGTGACGCGGCCCGCGAAGCCGCACCAGCATTCAACTGATCCGTCGCTGGTGCAAGTGACGGGTGCCCGCACAAGCGAGTGATGAGCTCGCTGCCGCTATGAAAAGAACAAGACGTTGGTGCAGTCATATGCCGATGGGAACTAAGCTGCCGCAGCGTCGTCACAGACGCATCCCGCCGTGCTCCACAGCATGTCCCATCGACACGGAGCGCATGATGCGGATTGGATTCATCGCTGGCTGAGTCAGCCCGTCCGGTGCACGTGACGCACCACCCAAGCTCGCAAGAGCGCCCAAACCGGCCACATCTCCTGAAAGCCGGCGGCCCCAAAGCCTGGAGATTCGAGTCAGTGGAGTCTGCGGCCGCTGAAAGGTCGCCGCTCGATGTAGTGATCGCCACGGGCATCCATCCGGACGTTCGGGGATCGTGCTGGAACAAGAACTCCAGTGCAGGGGGAGTCGGTCCTCGGTGAACTGCGGACGGACTCCACCGTAGCCTCCTGTCTCGTGGGCTCGTGGAATGTGATGGGCTCACGAAGGCACGCTGTGGATCCGTCGGATTCCAGCGGCACCTTGTGTGCATCGACGTCGCCAGTTCTGGCGACGGTCCTGCGTCATTCCGTTGTTGAAGTATCCAGGTCTGCTTGAGACCGGCAAGAGGTCGGCACGCGTACTACGTGCTCGCCGATTTCAATCCGTCCTCAATCTTCGCCACATCCTGTAGGTGTCACCCGTCGGTCAGACGCCCTCGGTCCTGGGTCATGGACCTTCGGT
Source organism: Burkholderiales bacterium (assembly GCA_044360365.1). Classification (GTDB taxonomy): domain Bacteria; phylum Pseudomonadota; class Gammaproteobacteria; order Burkholderiales; family WYBJ01; genus WYBJ01. Next base: position 3,702 of record JBIKKL010000147.1, read on the forward strand.
GGTTTCACGTGCAACCGCACGCACACCGATGCCGATCGAAAGCGCCGTGCAGCGCTGGCAGGACGTATCTGCCTGCACGAAACGGGATGGGTGTGTCCCGATGTCCCTTGAAGTTCTCGGCAAAGCCACGCGCCGCCGGGGCGGACAACAACACTGACCAGACTGGATCCACACCGACAACAACCCTCTCCCCGCAGCAGGGGAGCGCGAGCACGACATCGAGGAGACGCATGCGCACGCTGAACTACCAACTCAAGCAGCTCTGCCGACGCAACCGGGACGGCAGTTTCGGGACGCAGGCCGACCGGCTGCATATTTTGGATCTCATCGCCAATCAGTTGCACGAGGCCGGCTTCAGGAATCTGCACGCGACCGGACTCAAGCCCAAGCACGTGGAAGCGCTCGCCAAGCGATGGATCGAGGAGTCCCTGAATCCCGGCACGATCAAAAACCGCATGGCCCAGCTACGCTGGTGGGCAGAGAAGATCGACCGGCGCAACGTGGTCGCCCGCGAGAATGCAGCCTACGGCATCGCCGACCGCACCCTTGTTCGCAGTGCGAACAGCGCTCGCACGCTCACGGATGCCGACCTCGCCAAGGTCACGGATCGGTATACGGCGCTGTCCTTGCGGCTGCAGGCAGCGTTCGGACTTCGACGGGCCGAGTCGATAAAGATCCAGCCGGCCTGGGCGGATCGGGGCGACCATCTGGTTCTGCAGCCCACCTGGTGCAAGGGGGGACGAGCAAGGGAGATTCCCATCCGGAACGAGGCGCAGCGGCAACTGATCAACGAAGCAAAGGAGTTCGCCGGCCGCGGCAGCCTCATCCCGGCCGACAGGAAGTACGTCGATCAGCTCCGTCGCTTCGAACATCAATGCCAGCAAGCCGGCATCCATCGGGTTCATGGTCATCGGCATGCGTATGCGCAGCAACGGTACCGGGAACTTACGGGGTGGAGTGCGCCATCCGCCGGTGGTCCTTCATCAAAATCGATGACGCCCGAGCAGCGCGCAATCGACCGCGAGGCCAGGCTTATGATCAGCCGGGAACTCGGGCACGAACGCGAGGCGGTGACTGCCGTCTATTTAAGTCGGTAAAGCTAGCCACGGAGAACGTTGTCCACGGCGGCGACCGTGCGGCGCCTCTCACGCACGCGACGGCCGCAGCGGTGGGCAACGTTCTGGAGTCGTGAAGTAGGCCACTCCAATTGCGATCATGAGCTCGTAGAATGAGCTCTGCGCCATCGAGTCAATAACGCGGATTTCGATTCCTCCACTCGGGGCAAAATCACTTTCGGCATGTGCTCTGTTTCGCTGGAGCACGGAATGAGTCTGCGCGTGCTAACGGCCGTTGGACTGACTACCTCCGCCGTGAGTTTAATGAGGTTACAGTTCGAGGCGCTCACACGCGGCATATGGCTGCTTTACGCTGCCAACGATGTCGCTATCGCGAAGCTCGCATCACCGCTCACCCTGGAAAGCGAGCTGGCTGCGAAGAAGCTGCCTTCAATGAACGAGATGGTGGCGCAGATCGGTAAGCGTGTCGGTGTGAGCGCACCGAAAGCTGCTCACCAGATGCTCGTGCACTTCAAGGATGTGTCGTGGTACGCGCTGAACTCGTTCGCCCACGTTGGCATCCATCCGCTACGACGACATTTGGAAGGCTTCCCGCGCCCTTTGGCGCTGCAGGTTCTCCGCAGCTCAAATGGTCTTTCTACGATGGCCGGTATGGTGCTGGCAATACTGACCGGCGATGAAGCCATCACAAAGTCGATGGGCGCAATTCAGAGTGAGTTCTCGGACTGCCTACCTGAGCTGCTGAATTAGCCCGACAAGTAAACGATTCGACGGCTCGCACCCGAATTACTGAACGCTAGGCTGGCTGGCACTGACCACTTACCAACTAGCTCATCAGATGCGAAACGCATTGCGAAACGTTTGTGAAGAATAGAGGGAATCTCTCTCTAACCATACGCCGATGCATCATCGGCGTATGGTTGCTGAATGCAGCGTCGTTCAAGTGCTTCTCTTTACAGATCAATTCCACATGGGTGTAGGCAAACGCATTGAAAGAAGTTCGCCTGGCCAGAGCCGGAGTAACCGCTTCTGGACTGTTCAAATCGGTCGCTGCCCTGTGCGGGGGGCGATCCTGATCGGTGGCTTCGGTGCGACCGCCGTGCGAGCTTGCATCCTCGAGAATCCGGGGATTATCGCCGACAGTCACCCGGCGCGGAATGTTGGGCGGTCACGGAACGTTCGGCGAGTTTCGACTTCATGCCGGGTGCTGATATGGAATGGTGTTCGGCGAAATCAGCGCGAAAAAAGGCGGCGCGAAGCTGCCGAGTGTCGAAATCCGATCTATAAACCCGCGCGTCAAACATTCAGCGGCCACGACACTTCATCGTTCTTCGCCAGAAGATGCCGTGGTCACGAGCGCCATTGAGCGCGCGACATCTGGAAGCCAGCCTTGCCACTGGCTCACTACCTTTCGGCTCCCGACTAATCTCCCGGAGAGTGCCAGCCACCCAAGTCGGCAGCGATGGACGCCGCTTCGCTCGGGCCCCAGGTTCCCGGCTCGTACTCGTAAACGGGCAGGTCGCGTTCGAGGACCGGCTCGATCACTCGCCACGCGGCCTCGACCGAATCCTGACGGGCGAATAGCGTCGGATCGCCCTTCATGGCATCGCCCAGCAAGCGCTCGTAGGCGCTCATGGCATCGTCGCGGGCGCTGCAGAAGTCGAGCGTCACGTCTTCGCCGCGGAATTCCGGACCATGGACCTTGATGCGCGCGCCCAGGTCGATACGCACTTCGCCGGGGCCCAGGGCAAAGCGAAAATAGTTGCGGGCGGGCTTCTGCTCCAATGCGCCGAAGAGATGATGCGGCGGCGAACGCAACGTGACGCGGACTTCGGTCGTGGTCCTGGGCAATCGTTTGCCTGTGCGGACGAGGAACGGGACATCAGCCCAGCGCCAGGAGTCGATCGACAGCCTCAGTGCCGCGAAAGTCTCCACCGTCGAGCCGGAGGCCACATTGGGCTCGTCGCGGTAGCCTCGATACTGCCCGCGGATCAGTGCCTCGGGTTCGAGCGGGCGAATGGCGCGCATCACCTTGGCCTTTTCGTCTCGGATCGAGTCGGCGTCGAGGTCCAGCGGCGGTTCCATGGCGAGCAGCGCCAGCACTTCGAGCAGATGGTTCTGAACGACGTCGCGCAACGCGCCGGCCTGTTCGTAGAAGCCCGCGCGTCCTTCGACTCCGAACGTCTCCGCCATGTCGATCTGCACGGACTCGATGTGCTGACGATTCCAGATCGGCTCCATGAAGCCGTTGGCGAAGCGGAAGTAGAGCAGATTCTGCACCGGCTCCTTGCCGAGATAGTGGTCGATGCGAAAAGCTGCGCTTTCGTCAAAGTGACGATGCAGCAGCGTGTTGAGTGCCCGCGCTGAAGTCAAATCGCGACCGAACGGCTTTTCGAGGACGAGGCGGCCGTGCTGCGCGCAAGGAATCCCGGCGAGCCCTTCGATCACGCGCTCGAAGGAGGAAGGCGGTATCGCAAGGTAGAAAAGCGGTCGCTGTGCACCGTCCAATGTGCGGCATAGGTGCTCGAACGTTTCCATGTCGTCGTACTCGCCGCTCACGTAGCGCAACTGCCGAACCAGCGCTTCGATCTGGGCATCGGCGTAGCCGCCTGCATTGTTGAGGCTGTCGCGAAACTGTGCCCGCAGTCGCTCGACACCCCACGCGCTGCGTGCGACGCCGATGACCGGAACGTCGTTCAGTTGCCCGCGCGCAGAAAGCGCGCCGAGGGCGGGAATAAGCTTTTTGTACGCGAGATCCCCCGTCACGCCGAAGATCACGACCGCATCGCAGCGCGGGGCGGGCGTCATGCGGATGATGAGGGCGGCTCGGAGTGTCCGCCGAATTCGTTGCGCAGGGCGGACAGGAGCTTGTCCGCGAAGTCGCTGTTGCCGCGGGATGAAAAGCGGGCAAACAGTGCGGCGCTCAGGACAGGCACAGGGACGCCGGCATCCACTGCGGCGTTGACGGTCCAGCGGCCCTCGCCGGAATCCGAGACGTGGCCTTCGAATCCGTCCAGGACTGGGTCGGCCTGCAGTGCGCGCGCCGTGAGATCGAGCAGCCACGAGCGCACCACGCTGCCGCGTCGCCAGAGCTCGGCAATGTCGGCAACGCTGCGCGCGACGAGCGGTGGTGCGTCTGCCTGTGCGTCGCCTGCATGGCGAAGGAGGTTCAAACCCTCGGCATAGGCGGCCATCATTCCGTACTCGATGCCGTTGTGGACCATCTTGACGTAGTGGCCTGCGCCGCTCGGACCACAATGCAAATAGCCGCGGTCGACGGTGCCGTCGGCTGTCTTGCCCGAAGTCGGTTCAATGTCTGCCGTACCCGGAGCGAGCGATGCGAAAATCGGATCGAGTCTCGCGATTGCATCCTCTGGGCCGCCGACCATCAGGCAGTAGCCTTCCTGCAGCCCCCAAATGCCGCCGCTCGTGCCGGCGTCGACGTAGCGGATGCCGCGTTCGGCAAGGGTTTTTGCCCGCCGTATCGTCTCGACGTAATGGGTGTTGCCGCCGTCGATCAGAATGTCACCGCTTTCGAGCAGCGGAGCCACCGTTGCGATCACCGTTTCGACGGCCTGGGCGGGCACCATCAGCCAGACGACGCGAGGCGTGGGCAGCGACGCGACGAGCTCGTCGACGCTCGATGCTGCCTGGGCCCCTTCGCTGGCAAGTGCAGCCGCTGCGGCCTGATTGTGATCGTAGACGCAGCACTGATGACCTGCGCGCAGCAGGCGACGAACCATGTTCGCCCCCATGCGTCCCAGACCGAGCATCGCAAGCTTCATGTGGATGATCTCCATTGCGTTGCTGCTGCAATACCCATGCCCTGGGAACAGCCTGCCCTGGGAACAGCCGCGCTCGAAACTGACGAGATCAGCTGGCGCGCCGGGCGGGGCGCGGTTCCTTCGGGGTACTGATCGCCTCGGTGAGATGAGGGGCCATCAACTGCACGAGCTGGGCGAACACCTTCGGATTGCCCGCGCAGACATTTCCCGAATCCATGTACTTTTCATTGCCCTCGAGATCGCCGACGAGTCCGCCGGCTTCGATGATCAGGAGGGCGCCCGCGGCTATATCCCAGGGGGAGAGCCCGAATTCCCAAAACGCGTCCAGGCGGCCGGCTGCGACGTAGGCAAGATCGAGCGAGGCCGCGCCGGCGCGTCGTACGCCCTGGGTCTTCTGCAGGGCGTCGCGCAGGATCGCGAGATAGGGATCGATGTTCGTGAACTGTCGGAACGGAAACCCGGTGCCCAACAATGCTTCCGACAATCGCGCACGGCGCGAAACACGGATCCGGGTTTCGTTCAGAAACGCCCCGCGACCCCGGCTTGCCGTGAAGAGATCGTTGCGGGTCGGGTCGTATACGACGGCCTGGTTGAGGACGCCCCGATGCGTCAGCGCAATCGATACCGCGAACTGGGGGAAACCGTGAAGGAAGTTGGTGTTGCCGTC
>JBIKKL010000683.1:0-2947 GCA_044360365.1 Burkholderiales bacterium
TAATCCGATCGGCCGGACGCACCGCTCTCCTCTGCTAGAATCGCGTGATCGGGGTAGGCGGTATGCAGCATCTCAACGATGGCACGCTCGGCCTCGTGATCCACCTCGGAGACGAAGTCGTTCGCACTCTTGGCGCGAACGCTCAACACATCCAGATTCCTGGTCGCGCGGTTGATGATGTTTCCGGCTCGGCGCGCGGCTTTCACCGCGGTGTTGAGCATGGGATGGACGATGTTCACTGGGCATGTACTCGCGGTGTGGCAACCCGGATTCTAGCAGGGCCCAGACCCGCTCGGACCTTGCGTTGCTGCGATAGGCAACAACAGGCAACCCATCTCGCCAAGCCAGGCAGGAGTTTTTGCGTGAGCGAATTCGAATCATTGCGCAACGTGCGCATCGTGCTTTGCGAGCCGAGTCATCCGGGCAATATCGGAGCGGCCGCGCGTGCGCTGAAGACCATGGGTCTCGGTCGCCTCGTGCTGGTCAACCCGAAGAAGTTCCCGGATCCTGACGCCGATGCCCGCGCCTCGGGGGCAATCGACGTGCTGCAAGCCGCGCAGTGTTACGACAATCTCGATGCCGCCCTGGCAGGCACGTCCTTCGTCGGCGGGTTGAGCGCGCGTCGGCGCGACCTGACCCCGGTGGTCACCGATGTGAGGACGGGGGCTCGCGAGTTCGTCGCGCAGGCGCGTTCCGGCGAAGTTGCGCTACTGTTCGGAACGGAGCGCACGGGTCTGAACGTCGAAGCATTGAGCCGTTGTCATCGGCTGGTGCGCATACCCACCAATCCGGAGTATGGGTCGCTCAACCTGGGTGCCGCCGTTCAGATCGTGGCGTATGAGCTGCGGGCGGCCAGTGCGGAGTTTGCGCCCGAAAGCCTGCAGGGCAGCGAAGTGCGGCCGGCGCCTCACGAAGAGGTCGAAGGGTTGGTGGCTCACCTCGAAGCGACGATGCGGGGCACCGGTTTCATCCATCCGGACCGCCCCGGGCGGCTCGTGCAACGCATGCGCCGGATGATCACCCGGGCTCGCCCGGAGAGCGAAGAGGTTGCGATACTGCGCGGATTCCTCAATTCGGTCACCACACGGCGCAATACGTGAAGGCCGACCGTCACGGGCCCATGGCCCGCGGAGTAAACTAGCGGGTCGATGTTGCGATTGGCGAATCCCGGAAGAATTCTTATCCCATGTTCACACGTCTGAAGGAAGATATTGCCGTGGTCTTCGAGCGCGACCCGGCCGCGCGCACGACGTGGGAAGTGCTGACCTGTTATCCCGGCCTGCACGCGATCTGCTTTCATCGACTCTCCCACGCGCTATGGGGCGGCGGTTTCAAGTGGGCGGCGCGGTTCGTCTCGCATGTGGCGCGCTGGCTGACCGGCATCGAGATCCACCCCGGTGCGACGATCGGGCGGCGTTTCTTCATCGATCACGGCATGGGGGTCGTGATCGGCGAGACGTCCGAAATCGGCGACGACTGCACGCTCTATCATGCCGTGACGCTCGGCGGAACGACCTGGAACAAGGGCAAGCGGCATCCGACGCTGGAGAGCAACGTCGTCGTTGGGGCCGGGGCGAAGATTCTCGGGCCGATCACGATCGGCAATGGTGCAAAGGTCGGATCGAATGCGGTCGTTGTGAAGGATGTCCCCGGCGGCGCGACGGTCGTCGGCATCCCGGGCCGCATTGTCGGGGGCGAGGGCACGCCGGCCGACGGGTTCTCGGCGTACGCCGTGAGCCGCGACATGGATGATCCCGTCGTCCAGGCGTTGCATCGGCTGATCGACCATTCCGGCAATGCCGATCAACGCATCGACGCCCTGATTGCCGCGATGAAGCGTGCGGGCATTGCCATCGACGATCCGCCGACCGACCCGTTCGACACCAAGTACATGAACCGAATTGTTGACTAATCCGCTTGGGATCTCTATAGTTGAGTTATCTAGTCAACTATAGTGCCGGTGGGGATTTTGAATCCCCGCGCTTTCCAACCCACCCAAGCGAGGTGCTGCGATGCGTCTGACGACGAAAGGGCGTTTTGCCGTAACCGCCATGATGGACCTGGCGCTGCGCGGCGGCAACGGGCCGGTTACGCTGGCCGAGATCAGTGGGCGCCAAGGCATTTCCCTGTCTTACCTGGAACAACTGTTCGGCAAGCTTCGTCGCCACGAACTCGTGAGCAGCGTGCGCGGCCCGGGGGGCGGTTACCGGCTCGCCAAGAAGACCGAGGATATCGCGGTGGCGGACGTCATTCTCGCCGTCGACGAGCCGATCGACACGACCCAGTGCGCAGGCAAGGAAAACTGCAAGGACGATCACAAGTGCCTGACGCATGACTTGTGGGCCAACCTCAACACCCACATCTTCAACTATCTGCGTGCGGTGACGCTGGCCGAACTCGTGCGCAACCATCAGAACGCAGGCAGCGTCTCCATCATCCAGGTGCCGGAGCGTCGGGCCGGGCCGTCGAGCACGGTACCTGCGTAGCTTCAGCGTATCCATCGATTGCAACTTACCGAGGTCACACCATGGCGATCACCCTCTCAGAAAGTGCGGCATCCCATATCCAGAAACAGCTGCTCAAGCGCGGCCGGGGTGTCGGTCTGCGTTTGGGGGTGAAGCGGGTCGGCTGTTCCGGGCTCGCCTACACCATGGACTACGCCGACGAGGTGGGTGCGAGCGACGCCGTGTTCGAGTCGAATGCGGCGAAAGTCATCGTTGACCGCGAAGCCTTGGCCTATCTCGATGGCACGAACGTAGACTTCCGGCGGGAAGGGTTGTCCGAAACGTTCAAGTTCGACAATCCCAACGTGTCGGCAACCTGCGGTTGCGGCGAGAGCTTCAGCATCGACAAGCAGGCGGGCGCGGTCGCATGAGTGCCGCCCTTCAGGAACTGGTGAACCGGCCCTACTCGGCCGGCTTCGTCACCGACATCGAATCCGAGACTG
>JBIKKL010000606.1:0-3370 GCA_044360365.1 Burkholderiales bacterium
GTTCGTCGCCGATTGCAATCGAGATTTTTTGCATCAACGCGCGTACATCGTCGCGTCGGTAATAGACCTCGTCGTAGTGACGAATGGCCAGCGTGCCTTCCATGAGCGCGACGGCGATCGTGAACGGCAGGGAGTGATCCGCCGTCTCGCGTGTCTCGGGGAGCCAGTGAACGGGCTCGGCATAGTTCATTCCGTTCTTGTACGTCTGCATGCGAACCTGCTTGATCGCATCGATGCGGTTGTCCAGTTGAGCGCGGATCTGCTGCGCCGCTTCGACCGCGGTATGGCAGTGATAGCCGGCGGGGTAGGGCTTCATGCGGGACTTCTCGATGCGGAACTCGGCACCGCCCTTGGCGAGCTGGGGCATCTCGAAGCTTCCGCCTGTGGCCTTGAAGTAGCCTTGCACGCCTTCGAACAGGAGATCCGGGCCGGTCATGCCCTTGGCGGCCAACAGCGCAGAGAACACCGCGTTGCGGCCGGCATTCGCGACTGCGCAGCCCTTCCAGTGCGAAAGGGCGCCGCGACGGACCTGGCCCACGGTGAGATGCGAGCTGGCTGCGAGACTCAATGCGTGCACCATGCGCTCGCGATCGAGCCCCATGGCCTTGCTCACCGCGAGCGATGCCGCGATGACGCCGAAGGTGGCCTGGTCCCACGTCGATGCATTGCGCATGGCGCCTGAATCGGTAATGCCGCAGAAGACCTCGTATGCGAGCGCAATGGCGAGTATCAGGTCGCGACCACCGCCCTGAGCGCCTTCGACCGCGGCCAATACGGGACCGAACATGTCCGAAGGATGGCAGAGCCCGGAGCCGCTGACGTAGGCGTCCGAAAAATCCTGATAGCGAACGAGCACGCCGTTCACGAAGGCGGCGAGGTCCGGCGTGGTCTTTTCTCCGGTCACCATGAGGGTGGCCGGATGCCGTGCGCTGACCTCGCAGGCCAGCGCACGGGCAATCGATGCTGGCTCGGCTCGCGCCGCGCCCAGCGCGCACCCGATCGAATCGAGGATGATGCGTTTTGTCTTGTCGATCGCGTCCGGTGAAAGATCGGCGTAGGTGAGATTCGATGCGTAGTCGGTAAGCTGACGGGTCAGTGGGTCCATGGTGATTCGGCTCCTTCACTCGATGCGGATGTTGGCTTCTCGCACGACGCGCTTCCACTTGGCGGCCTCGTCGGCGACGAATCGGGTGAATTCGGCCGGCGGCATGCCGCCCATCTGCGCGCCCTCGGCGGCAAAGCGCTTCTGCAGTTCGGGCGACGCGAGGGCCTTGACGATCGCCGCGTACAGGCGATCGATGATGTGTTTAGGGGTGGCCTTCGGTACCTCGACGCCCTGCCAGGAGGTCGCTTCGTAGTCCGGAAAGCCGTGCTCGGCAACCGTGGGCAACTCGGGCCAGGTGGGCAGTCGTTTGCGGCTCGTCACCGCGAGGGCCCGGAGCCGGCCCGCGCGGGCGTAGGGGGCGGCGGTCACGGGTCCCGCGATGCTCATTTGAATCTGGCCGGCCATGACGTCGATCATCGCAGGCCCGGAGCCCTTGTACGGCACGTGGATCATGTCCAGCTTTGCCGCGAGGCGCATCATTTCCGCGGCGAGATGAGCGCCGCCGCCCGTCCCGGCCGTGCCGTAGGTGATCTTTCCGGGGCGGGCACGGACCAGCGTCAGAAACTCGCTGAACGTGTTGGCAGCCGACGGATGTGCGACGATGACGTAGGGATTCGTCGACGTCATCGTGATCATGGCGAAGTCGCGCAGGGGATCATAGGGCAGCTTGTTCGACAGGGCCGGCAGGGTCGTCAGTACCGTGATCGTGCCGAAAAACAGCGTGTGCCCGTCCGGTGGCGCCTGCTTCGCCATCACCGCCGCGATGACGCCGGTCGCTCCCCCGCGATTGTCGATGACGACTTGCTGGCCGAGATCTTCGCCTAGCTTCGTCGCGAGGAGCCGGGCCATCGCATCGGTCGGGCCGCCGGGCTGGTAGGGAACGATGCCCCGGATCGGGCGCTGCGGGTACGGCGCCTGCGCGCTTGTGTCGGCTGCACTCCACGCGGGAGCAACGAGGATCCATGTTGCCGCCGCCAGCGAGAACTGAGTCAGGCGCGATCGATATGTCGTTGGTTTTTGCTGCACGGTAAACGTTTCCCCACCATGGATGCGCCGGCTCGCCCCGCGATCACCCTTCGCGCAGACTAGCTTCGACTCGGCGTGTGGATGTCGCAGGTACATCCGGAGCGTAACGGTGTCAGGGTATGGGGTCAAACGCGCTGCGTGCGGGGCGTACCGCCGGCCTGATTCGATGAGTGACGGGCAGCGCACGATCGGCAGCGGCGGTACGCCGGATCGGTTCGGATTCCGCGACCAGCCTGGCGCCGGTATCGTGGATAATGGGGCTTCCCGATTCAAGTCTGCGGAGACCATGATGGACATCGTCCAGTACCGGCGCGAGGAGCGCATCGCCTACATCACCCTCAATCGCCCCGAGAAGCTCAATGCCTTCTCGGACGAAATGAGCCTCGCCCTCTTCAACGCGCTGTATCAGTTCTACGACGACGAAGAGGCCTGGGTCGCCATCGTGTCGGGCAACGGTCGCGCCTTCTGCAGCGGCGCGGACGTGAAGCAGCGTCAGCTGCGTCCGGCGGAAGAGATGAAGAAGCTGGGCGGGCCGGCAGGTCGCGAAGGCAACATCCGTGCGCCGTTCTTCCGACCACCCACGGGGAAGCCCATCATTGCGGCGGTGCACGGCTATGTTTTCGGCGCCGGATTGCGGATCCAGCTCTATTGCGACATGACAGTGGCCGCCAAGGGCACGAAGTTCCAGGTGACCGAGGTGCCGCGCGGCATCGACGGCATTCCCTTCTGGATGATGCTGAGCGAACGGGGCGCAGGTGCGTTCGCGGACGATGTCTGCATCACGGGGCGCATCTGGGAGGCGGAAGAAGCTCACCGCAACAATCTCATCAACCGACTGGCCGAGCCGGGCGAGCACATGCAGGAAGCGCAGAAGCTCGCGCAGACGATCCTCGGCAATCCGCCTCTGGCCGTGCGCGCGGTCGTCGAGGCGCGTCGCAATGCGCTGGAGGAGATCGATCGGCGCGCGTACTCGATGCGGCCGAAGCATCTTCACACCTCGGAAGACTTCCGTGAAAGCGCACGGGCATTCGTGGAGAAGCGCAAGCCGGTCTACCACGGCCGCTGACCCGCATCGGCAGCCGCAAGGTGAACCGCCTTCGGCTCAGCGGCTGCTCCAGTTGTAGAAGCGCTGGATGACGGCGATGACCAGTGCGGTCATCCAGCCGAAGATGATGAGCCCGTTGGCTGCTTCGAACGAGGCGAGCAGACGCCACTCCCTGCCGAGTACCACGTCTCCGT
>JBIKKL010000233.1:0-7182 GCA_044360365.1 Burkholderiales bacterium
GATGTACTTCGCGCGCAACGGAGGCTCGATCCCGATCAGCCTCTCGATGGCCAGGACATAGGCATGCTCGTTGCACATCATCGAGACGTAGTCCAGGCGATCCATGTACGGCAGCGCCTGGAGGAAGGTTCGCGTTTCCGCCAGCTTCTCGGTAGCCCGATGGAGCAAACCGATGTGCGGATCCGCCCGCTCGATCACCTCGCCGTCGAGTTCGAGCACCAGCCGCAACACCCCATGTGCCGCCGGGTGCTGGGGCCCAAAGTTCATCGTGTAATTGCGAATTTCAGCCATGGCGAAGCCCCGGCGCAGGAGCAATGAAGCGATGAACTTCGGTGCAGACTAACTTGCCGCTCCTGCAAGTTACGTCGTAACCAAAATTCATTGTGTAATTGCGGATTTCAGCCACGAGGCTCTCCGGGTGGCATGGGGATCGCGCGATGAATCATTCGCCTGTAGCCCCGTAGGTTTCTTCGCGCACGATGCGGGGCACGTTGTTGCGTGGTTCGATCGTCACCGGTTGATAGATGACGCGGCGCTGCTCCGGGTCGTAGCGCATCTCGACGTTGCCCGATATCGGAAAATCCTTGCGGAACGGATGACCAATGAAACCGTAGTCAGTCAGGATGCGACGCAGATCCGGGTGGCCTTCGAACACGATCCCGAACAGATCGAACGCTTCACGCTCGAACCAGTTTGCGCCAGGCCATAGATCGATGACCGACTCGACACGAGGAAAGTCGTCGTCCTCGCAGTAGACACGCACGCGCAACCGACGGTTATGTTCGACGGACAACAAGTGATACACGACCGCATACCGCAGCCCTTCGTAACCCACGCCGAAACCGAGGTAGTCGATGCCGCAGACGTCGATCAGTGTATCGAACCGCAATGACGGCTCGTCGCGCAACGACTTCATGACCTCGATGGCATCGGCCGCCTTGACCGTAACGGTCACTTCGTCACCGAACACTTTGGGTACGCCGAGGCGATCCCCGAAAGCGGTCTTCAGAGCCGAGGCGATGCGATCGCTGATTGCTGTCATTTGATGTTCGTCCACTTGGATCCTGGCACTCAATCGACGCCGCCGCCCGACCCAAAGCTGCAAGCTCAATCCACTACGTGTAGCACCCTAGCGCGCAATCGTATTCGTGCGCTTGATCTTGTTCTGCAACTGAATGATGCCGTAAAGCAGCGCCTCGGCTGTCGGCGGGCACCCCGGCACGTAGACATCGACCGGAACGATGCGATCGCAGCCGCGAACAACCGAATACGAGTAGTGGTAGTAGCCCCCGCCGTTCGCGCATGACCCCATGGAAATCACCCATCGCGGCTCGGCCATCTGGTCGTAGACCTTGCGCAGCGCAGGCGCCATCTTGTTGCACAATGTGCCGGCGACGATCATCACGTCCGACTGCCGCGGGCTCGGCCGGAACACGATACCGAAACGGTCCAGATCGTAGCGCGAAGCGCCCGCATGCATCATCTCGACCGCGCAGCACGCCAGACCGAAGGTCATCGGCCACATCGAACCGGTACGCGTCCAGTTGATAAGACTGTCCGCCGTCGTGGTCACGAATCCCTTCTCGATTACGCCTTGCATCTCAAAAGACTCCGGAGACGGGCTTCGCGACCGCGTCGCAACGCGAAAGTGCAGCGGGGGCGAGCCTCGCCGTCATTCCCATTCGAGCGCCCCCTTCTTCCATTCGTAGACAAATCCGACCACGAGGATGAGAAGGAAGACACCCATCGATATCACGCCGTACCACCCGAGTTCGTTGAGCACGATCGCCCAAGGGAACAGGAATGCGATTTCGAGATCGAACAGAATGAACAATATGGCCACGAGGTAATAGCGGACATCGAATTTCATGCGCGCGTCTTCGAAGGCTTCGAAGCCGCACTCGTAGGGAGAGAGCTTTTCGGGGTCGGGGCGGTTTGCGCCAAGGGCCGTGCTCGCAGCCCAGCCGAGGAACATGGGGACCAAGCCGACTGCGAGCCCGACCAGAATGAACATCAGGATCGGAAAGTAATTCTGAAGCATCGTACTGCTCTAAGGCTCCTGGCGCTCACGGCACCGAATGTCGGAAGATATCTGCCCTCAACACTCGCATACGACAGCTGCGATGCGTTTGATCGATCGCAACGAACTTCAACTATGGTGCCGACGGTGAGACTCGAACTCACACGGCTTTCGCCACCGCCCCCTCAAGACGGCGTGTCTACCAATTTCACCACGTCGGCCAACTGTTTCTGCTTCTTCCGGAACCTTGAATGCGCTGTTGCTTTGTTGGACGCCCATTCAAGTACCGATTGACTGACTACTTTTTACTTGGGCACCTCGCCTGACTTGGAGCCGCTCTGATCGGGTATCACGCTAGGCTTCGGCACGCCGACATCCTTGTCGGCGGCGGCTGGCGCTTTGACCGGATCCTTGGTCTGTTCGATCGGCGCGCGGTCGAGCACACCCTGAGGCTTCGACTGTTTGCTGCCGAGGTAAGTCAACCCCAAGCTCGTCGCAAAGAAAATGGTTGCGAGGATCGCGGTGAACCGGGACAGAAAATTTGCGGAACCGCTTGCCCCGAACAGGCTGCCGGCCGAGCCGCTGCCAAAGGCAGCGCCCATGTCGGCCCCTTTGCCGTGCTGCAAAAGCACCAGCGCGACGACGCCGATACCCACGAGCACATGAAATATAAGAATCAGCGTTTCCATCGTTGTATTGGTTAGTCCTGCGTTACTCAGCGCCTGGCAGGCGCTCCGGCACGACAAATTGCCAAAAACTCGTTCGCGTCCAGCGATGCCCCACCCACCAGAGCGCCATCGATATCCGCCATGGCGAACAACTCGGCGGCGTTTGCAGCCTTGACGCTACCGCCGTAAAGAATCCTCACCGAGGCAGCGACCGTTGCGTTCCTGCCGGCAATCTCGGCACGGATCGTCGCATGGACCGCCTGCGCCTGTTCCGGCGTCGCTGTCTTGCCCGTACCGATCGCCCAAACAGGTTCATAGGCAACGACTGCGCTCGACATCGCCGACACACCCAGTTCATCCATGACTGCGACGAGTTGGGCTTTTACCACCGCATCCGTCACGCCGCTTTCCCGCTGATCGAGGGTTTCGCCCACGCAGACGATCGGCGTCAACCCGACCGATTGTGCAACCTTGACTTTCCGGGCGACCAGTTCGCTGCTTTCCGCGTGCATCGCACGGCGCTCCGAGTGACCGACGATCACGTAGCGACAACCGAACTCCCGCAACATCTGCGCCGAGACTTCCCCGGTGTAGGCCCCCTTCGGGAATTCGCTCAAATCCTGGGCGCCCCACGCGATCGGACTACCCCGCAACTGAGAGCGAACCTGCTCCAGATACGGAAAGGGAACACAGACTGCGCAGTCGCATCCGGCGCCCGCAGCCCAACCCGATTTCAACCCTCCAAGGAGAGCCTCGTTTTCGGCCAGGCTGCCATGCATTTTCCAGTTGCCGGCGACGAGTTTGCTGCGCATTTGAATGGTCGGCGATTAAAACTGCCGAATAGTAACGCCGACGCCGGTCGGGGTCAATTTGCGGCGACGCGCAAAACGATACGAGCCGAATGGGTCCATCCGGGACAGTTAACCGAATCGACCTGTGATGTAGTCTTCCGTCTGCCGATGTTTCGGTTTGACGAAAATCGTCTTCGTCAGATCGAACTCGATCAGATCACCGAGGTACATGTAGGCGGTGTAGTCGGAAACGCGCGCAGCCTGCTGCATGTTGTGTGTGACCACCAGGATCGTAAGCTTCGACTTGAGTTCCGCCATCAGTTCTTCGATGCTCGCGGTCGCGATCGGATCCAGCGCGGACGTGGGCTCGTCGAAGAGGAGGATCTCCGGATCGGTGGCCAGCGCGCGCGCGATGCAAAGCCTCTGCTGCTGGCCGCCCGACAGGTTGAAGGCGAGGTCATTCAGACGCTCCTTCACCTCGTCCCAAAGGGCGGCACCGCGCAGCGCTTGCTCGACCTTGCTGTCGAGAACCGTCCTGCTGCGAACTCCGCGCACCCTAAGCCCATACGCGACGTTCTCGTAGATCGATTTGGGAAACGGATTCGGCTTCTGAAACACCATGCCGATGCGCATTCGGACCTCGATCGGATCGACGTCGGCCGCCAGAACGTTGGCATTGTCCGGCATCAGGACGATCTCACCCTCGTACCGCATATTGGGATAGAGATCGTGCATACGATTGAAGCAGCGCAGGAACGTCGACTTGCCGCACCCTGACGGGCCAATGAGCGCCGTCACGACGTTCTGGTGGATCGGCATCGAGATATTCTTCAGCGCCTGGTGCGTGCCGTAGTAGAAGCTCAACTTGCGGACGTCCGCCTTGACGGCCGCCGGGCTGGTGTGCTTCGGTTCAATCGGACTACGGGCATCCGTCGCGTCGGCAAGCTGCGTTACCATTTGATTTTCTTTCGTACCTGATAGCGGATATAGATGGCCAAACCGTTCATGAGCAGGGTCATGCCGAGCAATATGACGCCAGCGGCTGCCGCGTTGAGTTGAAAGGCCTTGTCGGGGCGCGATACCCAGTTGTACATCTGGATCGGCAGGACCGTGAACTCCGAAAAGACCCAATCGAAATTGACGAAAGGCGGCGTCGCGCCGAGGGGCGCCTCGGGCAAGAACGCGATAAAGGTGAGGGCGCCGATGCATATGATGGGAGCCGTCTGACCGATCGCTTCCGCCATGCCGAGGATGACGCCGGTGAGGATGCCCCCGGTCGAATAGGGCAACAAGTGCCCCGAGACCATCTGCCAGCGCGTCGCCCCCACCGCGTAGGCACCTTCCCGAATGCTGCTGGGTATTGTCCGCAACGCTTCCCGCGTCGACACGATGATGATCGGCAGGATGAGCAGCGCCAGCGTGAGGCCTGCGGCCAGAACGCTTTCACCCAATCCGAATTGATAGACGAACAACCCGAGGGCCAGCAGTCCGTAGACGATCGATGGCACGCCGGCGAGGTTGGTCACATTGATCTCGATGAGATCCGTCAACCAGTTCTTGGCCGCGTATTCCTCCAGATAGACACCGGCCCCCACGCCGATGGGTACGGCCGCAAGCATCGTCACGACCATGACCATGGCGCTTCCGACCCACGCCGAAAGGATGCCTGCCTGAGTGGCGTGGCGGGATGGGAAATTCGTCAAAAACTCCCAGCTGAGGCGCGGCAGTCCATCGATCAGCAGGTCGAGAAACGCGGCAACCAAGGTGAGAAGGGCAACCATGGTGCACGCGATCCCTGCGATCGCGAATGCAAGCTGCTTGCGCTTGCCGCCTACCACCAGGGCGCGAATGGCCTCGCGATTGGCGTTCAAATCGGAAGAAACCTCGCTGCTCATCTCAGTAAACCTCACGATAGCGCCTGCGCAGCAGGTGGCCGATCACGTTGAACACGAGGGTCATGACCAGCAGGACCAGGCCCGCCGCAAAAATGCTCCGATAGCCGACTGAGCCATGCGGCAGATCACCCAGACTCACCTGCGCGATGAACGCGGTTAGCGTCGCAGCCGCCTCTGTGGGATCGAAGGTCAACTGGGCGTTCTGTCCGGCTGCGATCGCGACGATCATCGTCTCGCCGATCGCGCGGGCAGCCGCCAGGACGAACGCGGCGATGATCCCCGAGATGGCGCCCGGCATGACGATATGCACGGCTACGTGCAACTTGTGCGCGCCCATCGCGTAAGCTCCTTCCCGCATGCTCATCGGTACGGCACGCATTGCATCCTCCGAGAGCGAGGCAATGGTTGGAATCGTCGCGACGCCAATCACCAATCCTGCCGCCAGCATATTGAAGCCCGGCAGATTCGGCATGATCGTGTCCTGAAGCAATGGGGTCACGAACAACAGGGCGAAGTATCCGAACACGATCGTTGGAACAGCTTGAATCAGCTCGAGCAGCGGCTTGATGATTTCACGCGCCTTGTGAGGCGCAAATTCTGACAAGTAGATCGCGATGATCGTACCCATCGGCACGGCCACGGCGAGCGCGATGGCCGTCACGGTCAGCGTGCCGGAGATCAGCGGCAGGATGCCGTAACTCGGGTTTGCAAAGAGCGGCGTCCAGACGGTCCCGGTGAGAAAGTCCCACACCGAGACGAACTCGAAGAATCCGAGCGACTCGTAGACCAGAATAAACGTGATAGCGATCGTGGTGAACACTGCCACGAGCGCAGCGCCAAGCAGGGCAAATTCGATCAGTCGCTCTTTGATATGGCGCAGCGGCTTCTTCCGCAGCGACAGTGCGGGTACTACGCCTGGCATGGAAGGAGCGCCAGTGGACGCAGAGGGTGGCAAAGCGGGCGCTCCTCAATAGAAAACATATCGATACATCGGATCGAACTCGACCATCACAACCAGCGACGAAGCGCGCAGTCCGACCAGACTACGCGCCCCTCGATTCGAAATCGCCCGGAGGTTAGTGCTTCGCTTCCAGCTTCATCAGCTGCTCGATGGTCACGCCAACCAGGTTCTCACCGCCGAACTTGGTACCGAGTCGCATTTTCGTCAGTGCATCGATATTGTCGGTGTAGGCGACTGCCGGTAGCGGAACGTACTTCACTTCCTTCACCAGCTTTACCGCATTCTTGTTGAAGAACTCGATGAACTGGCGGACTTCGGGCCGCTTGGCCGCATCTGCCTTGAAGTAGATGAAGATCGGTCGGGACAACGGCTGGTATGTTCCGTCGATTACCGTATCCATGGACGGAGAAACCGCGGTACCGCCCGCCTTCCAGATAATGGGCAGTGAGCGCAGCTTGTCCCGGTTTTCAGCGTAGTACGCATAGCCGAAGAATCCCAACGCATCCACGTCGCGCGAAATGCCTTGAACGAGCACGTTGTCGTCCTCGGACGCCGTGAAATCTCCGCGGCTGGCCTTCGACTTGCCCGTGACTGCCTCAGTAAAGTAATCGAACGTCCCCGAATCGGTGCCGGCCCCGAAGAGTTTAATCGCGCGATCCGGCCAAGCAGGGTTTACCTGATTCCAGCGCGTGATCTTGCCCTGTGCCGAGGGCTCCCAGATCCGCTTCAACTCGTCGATCGTGATCTGCTTCAACCAGGTGTTCTTGGGATTGACCACTACCGAAAGCGCGTCATAGGCAACCGGCATTTCAATGTAGGCGACGCCATTTTTCCGGCAGTCCTCGAT
>JBIKKL010000396.1:0-4957 GCA_044360365.1 Burkholderiales bacterium
TCTCGGCCTTCGTGATCGGCCGCGAGGCGTTCGAAGCGTCCGTCTCCCCGCGACAGAACTTCTTGAATCCGCCGCCCGTTCCGGAGATCCCGACGGTGACTTTGACTTTTCCCTTGGTCGATTTCTGGAATTCCTCGGCGACCGCTTCGGTGATCGGGAACACCGTGCTCGATCCGTCGATCCTTACGGTTTGTGCTGCCGAGGTCCCTGCCGCGAGCAGAAATCCTGCCGCTGCCAGCGCTCTTGAAAGACGGCTTACCGTCGACAACTGGAACATTTGCAACTCCTTCTGGGCTAGCTGCGATGAAAATCGCAGAGAAGCCAGGATGGTAGGCAGCTCAGGTTACAGTTGCGTGACACGCGCAGTCCGTTCGCGCGCTCGCACGAAGCGATCGATTGCATCATGGGAAGTCACACCCGCACGGAAGGTGGAAGGTGCTTTGAACAGGCGGTCACCGGTGAGCACGGCCTTCTGCACCGCTGGCGCGACGATGGCCCCCTGCACCCCCAGGACGCAGCCGCATCGTCTTCGATATCGCGCGCAAATCGCCCCGCTCGGAGAGACAAACGGATCGCCGATCTGCACCAGCTCTACGCCATCGCTGCTCCGCAGCGCGCTAAGCTGCCGCCTCCTTGAGCGAACGCGCGATCCGTTCCGCATGCAGTTGAACCTGCGCCGACTCCGCGCCTTCAACCATCACCCGGATCACCGGTTCGGTGCCCGAGGCACGCAGCAGGACGCGCCCCAATGAGCCGAGGTCCGCTTCGGCTGCCGCCACCGCGGCTGCCACCGATGCATCCTTCTTGAAGTCGAACTTGCGATCGATACGGACGTTGATCAACACCTGCGGATAGAGCGTGAGCCCGGCAGCAGCCTGGTCGAGAGACATTCCGGTGCTGCGCAACGCGTGCAGCACCTGCAGGGCCGATACGATGCCATCGCCCGTGGTGTGCTTGTCCAAACACACGATGTGGCCGGAACCTTCGCCACCGAGCTGCCAGCCATTGGCGACCAGTTGCTCGAGAACGTATCGGTCGCCGACGGCGGCGCGGCCAAAGGGGATTCCTTTGTCCTTGAGGATGTTCTCGAGCGCGAGATTGGTCATGAGCGTACCGACGACGCCGCCCTTGAGCGTTCCGCTCGCGTGCCGATGACACGCGATGATGTAGAGCAACTGATCGCCGTCGTAGGCTTGCCCGCGACCATCGATCATCAGCAGCCGATCGCCGTCTCCGTCGAGCGCTATACCCAGATCCGCACGGTGCTGGCGTACCGCAGACCGAAGCGTGGCGGGATAGGTTGCGCCGCAATGATCATTGATGTTGGTGCCGTTCGGATCGTTGCCGACCGAAATCACTTCGGCCCCGAGTTCATGGAATACATGAGGCGCGATGTGATAGGTCGCGCCATGCGCGCAATCGACCACCACCCTGAGCCCGCGAAGGTCGAGTTCGCTCGGAAAGGTACTCTTGCAGAACTCGATGTAGCGGCCATCCGCGTCCATGACCCGACGCGCCTTGCCGAGCTGCGCCGAGGGCTTCGGCGTAAGCGGTGCGTCGATGCCGGCCTCGATGGCTTCTTCGGTTTCGTCGGGGAGCTTGTTGCCGTTCGACGAAAAAAACTTGATCCCGTTGTCTTCGAACGGATTGTGCGAAGCACTGATGACGATTCCGGCCTGAAGGCGGAGCGCACGGGTCAGGTACGCGACAGCCGGTGTCGGCATCGGACCGGTCAGGAGGCTGTCCACGCCGGCGGCAGACAGCCCAGCCTGCAGTGCCGCTTCGAGCATGTAGCCGGAGATACGGGTGTCCTTGCCGATCAACACCGCCGGGCGCTCCCCTTGCGACAAATGCCAGTCGGCACTCGCCAGAACCTTGCCGGCGGCATAACCCAGGCGCATCACGAAATCGGGCATGATCGGCATTTCACCGACGCGCCCACGTATACCATCCGTCCCGAAGTATTTTCTGGCCATTGCGTTAGGAGTTCTATGAGTTGTTCGTCGTGACTACGGCAGGCTGGACGAGGAACTGAAAGACGCTCGATCGTCCGGCCGAGCCAGCCCGCTGACGGCTTCGTAGACGTCCAGCGCATCGCGCGTTGCGCGCACATCGTGAACGCGCACGATTCTAGCCCCGTTGATCACGGCCATCAAAGCCGCCGCCACGCTCGCGTGTACGCGCTCGGAAGTTCCTCGGCCGGTAATCGTGCCCAGCATCGACTTGCGCGAAATCCCGACCAGAACCGGCCAGCCGCGCGCGCTCAGGGCACCCAGACTGCGCAGCAGGTGGAGATTGTGATCGAGCGTCTTGCCGAACCCGAAGCCTGGGTCGAGCACGATGCGCTCGTGCGCAATGCCTGCGGCCTCGGCGCTACGCGCCCGCCCTTCGAGGTACTCCCCGACTTCGCGCACGACGTCCGTATAGCGCGGATCCGACTGCATGGTGCGCGGCTCGCCCTGCATGTGCATGATGCAGACCGACGCCTTGGTGGCTGCAACCGTCTCGAAGGCACCCGGAGCGCGAAAACCCGCCACGTCGTTGATCATGTCGGCGCCGATGGCGAGCGCCTGGCGCATGACTTCCGGCTTCGAGGTATCGACCGAGAGGGCGATACCCGCATCGCGCAGTCCCTCGATCACAGGCAGCACACGCTGCAGCTCGTCTTCGATCGATACCGGCTGAGCACCGGGCCGGGTCGATTCGCCTCCCACGTCGAGAATGTCGGCGCCCTCTTCGACCAGTCTTCTGCCGTGCTCCACGGCTGCTGCAGCAGACGCGAGGAGACCGCCGTCAGAGAACGAATCGGGCGTGACGTTGATGACTCCCATGATGAGCGGACGGCCAAGCGAAAACGAAAAACGGCCGCATTGGAGCGTGCGCTCCGCGGCCGTATTCGTCGACATGCGCGTGAGACTGCAGGCGCGCTTGGGCTAGGCGGCGCCCTGCGTCGTCGTATTCCCGCTCGGTGCAGGCGACGAAGAGTCGCCCTGTGAGGGCGGCGGCGCCGGCGGGGCGGTCGCAGGCTTCGGCGGACGAGGCTCGCGACCGGCCATGATGTCTTCCACCTGGTCGGAGTCGATGGTTTCCCACTCGAGTAGCGCCCGCGCCATCCGTTCGACCTTGTCGCGGTTCTCTTCGATCACGCGTCGCGCATGAGCGTACTGCTGATCGACGATGCGACGGATCTCGGCATCGACCTGCTGCATCGTCGCTTCCGATACGTTCTTGTGCGTGGTGATGCTGCGGCCGAGGAACACTTCGCCCTCGTTCTCGCCGTAGACCATCGGCCCGAGGTTGTCGCTCATCCCCCACTGGGTCACCATTCGGCGAGCGAGATCCGTTGCACGCTCGAAATCGTTGCTCGCACCGGTCGTCATCTGCGACATGAAGATTTCTTCGGCGATCCGGCCACCGAACAGCACCGCGATGTTTTGAAGCAGGTGCTCGCGGTCCATGCTGTAGCGATCTTCCTGCGGCAGCTGCATCGTCACGCCGAGCGCGCGTCCCCGCGGGATGATGGTGACTTTGTGCACCGGATCGGTCTTGGGCATCAGCTTCGCCACGACCGCATGCCCCGACTCGTGATAGGCCGTATTGCGGCGCTCGTGCTCAGGCATGACGATGGAGCGGCGCTCCGCCCCCATGAGGATCTTGTCCTTCGCGCGTTCGAAGTCGATCATGTCCACGAGACGCTTGTTGGCCCGGGCCGCAAACAAGGCAGCCTCGTTGACGAGGTTGGCGAGATCGGCGCCCGAGAAGCCGGGCGTGCCGCGCGCGATGATGTCGGCTTTGACGTCCGGAGCCACCGGCACCTTGCGCATGTGCACGACGAGAATTTGCTCGCGACCGCGAATGTCGGGCAGCGGCACCACCACCTGGCGGTCGAACCGGCCCGGTCGGAGCAAAGCGGGATCAAGGACATCGGGACGATTGGTGGCCGCGATGACGATCACGCCTGCGCTGCCTTCGAAGCCGTCCATCTCGACGAGAAGCTGGTTGAGCGTTTGTTCGCGCTCGTCGTTGCCGCCGCCCAGACCGGCGCCACGCTGGCGTCCCACGGCATCGATTTCATCGATGAATACGATGCAGGGCGCGTGCTTCTTGGCTTGTTCGAACATGTCGCGCACACGGGCCGCCCCGACGCCAACGAACATCTCGACGAAATCCGAACCCGAAATACTGAAGAACGGTACCTTGGCTTCGCCGGCAATGGCCTTCGCGAGCAGCGTCTTGCCGGTGCCCGGACTGCCAACCATCAGCACGCCGCGCGGAATGCGACCGCCGAGCTTCTGAAACTTGCCCGGATCACGCAGGAACTCGACCAGCTCGGACACTTCTTCCTTGGCTTCTTCGCAGCCGGCAACGTCGGCGAAGGTGATCGTGTTGTTGCTCTCGTCGAGCAAGCGAGCGCGGCTCTTGCCGAACGAAAACGCCCCGCCGCGTCCACCGCCCTGCATCTGGCGCATGAAAAATATCCAGACTCCGATCAGCAGCAACATCGGGAACCAGGACACGAAGATGTTCATGAGGAGCGAGGGCTCCTCCTCGGGTTTCGCTTCGACGATCACACCGGCCTTGAGCAGATCGCTCACGAGCCAAGGATCGGAAGGCGAGTAAGTGGTGAAGCGCTCGCCGCTGCGCTTGATGCCTTTGAGAATCCGCCCCTCGATGGTGACCTTGGCAATCTGCCCCTGCTTCACCTCATCGATGAACTGGGAGTACTCCATCGCCTTCTGCGCGGCCTGTCGCGTGCTGAACTGATTGAACACAGTCATCAGCACCAAGGCGATGACGAGCCAGATAGCTATGTTCTTGATGAGATTGTTCAAAATTCAGTCCTAGCGTGATCGGCGACAAGCCGAAACCATTCTAACCCCAACCCGGCCCACACGACAGCCGAGCTTCATTTTGCCAACCCGCGACACAGCACATACACCTCGCGGGACTCGCTCCG
>JBIKKL010000607.1:0-3362 GCA_044360365.1 Burkholderiales bacterium
TAGATCTCCGGGAACGGCTTGCCATGACGCACGACGCGACCGCCCAGTTCCTCGTAGCGACGCGCCAACATGCCGGGTGCTTCGACCGTGCCATCGGGCGACACGCGAACGAGGTCGGGATTCGCGCACACGAGCGGCAAGCCGCGAGCGACGCCGGCGCGCAGTTCAGTTTCGTAGTCCACGACGTTTCGTCGAGGCGAATCGATGCCGATCGCGGCGAGGAAGTCGGCCTCGTCCACCCTCGCGGCGAACGTGAGCCCGATCCCGTCGAGGAGGGAGTGATCGCCGTCGCGGGTGAAGGCGTAGCATCGCGAGCCGAGAGACCGATGGAAATCGGAACGTCGCTCGACGATCGCGCTGCGGGCATCTTCTCCGGCCCCGATGAAGCGGTCGTACAGCGACGGATCGAAACCGAGCTGCGCCATCAGACGGATATTGTGCTCGTTGCCCGAATTCGACAGGATGACCACCTGCTTGCCCGCTGCACGCAATTGCCGCAGACATTCGATCGCACCGGGGTACGGCTTCACGCCGTCATGCAGTACGCCCCACTGGTCGAGGATGAACCCGTCGTAATCGGCGATCAGCGCAGCAACGCCGCGGACGAAGCGAGTCGCTGGGGGAACGGTTGCGTTCATCGTGCTGCTTCAGCTGATTCGTGCGCGGATTCGCTCGCTAGAACCAAGGTGAGGATGTTCCCGAGTATAGCCCCGGCGCTCGCAAAGTTACGCTGTGACAGCGGTAGTCTGCGCCACGGAATCGACGGGAATCTGCTCGGAACGCCCGGGCGTAAGGGTCGGCGTTATCGAATCCAGCGAAGGTCCGGCATTCGCCCCCGGCTGGGTCAACGACCCTCCGTACCGTCGCGCGCTGCGAGGCACGTGCCTGGGACGGGGTCATTGCTCGATCGAGCCCTTCGGTACGCCGACGGGCAGACCCGACACTGCAACCTTCGTGAACCGTTGCTTTACTCGCGGAGTCATACCCAATATGGTCCAACTCGCTATCGGGAGAGACTGCAAAGCGCAGCGCCGAAGGAGCAACCGCCCCGGAAACTCTCAGGCACCCAGGACCGGTAGCGAACCGCGGGATCGAACCCGCGAAAAACTCTGAAGAGTGGCCGGAATGGCCTTCCGGCCCGCCGAAGGAGCAAGCGCGGTCCACGCGTGAATCTCTCAGGCCTCGGACAGAGGGGGTCAAACGTCGCACATGGGGTGCGGCGTCTGTCCTTCGCTGTCGAGGCCCTGAAAAAGAGAGAGCCGCTCCATGAACCACTACGCCGTCATCGGCGCCGGCATTACCGGCGTCACTTCCGCCTATGCGCTCGCCCGGCGCGGACACGCCGTTACCCTCATCGAGAAGCAGCCCTACGCGGGGATGGAAACCTCGTACGCGAACGGAGGCCAGTTGTCGGCCTCCAACGCCGAGGTCTGGAATCATCCCGGCACGCTGGTGAAGGGCTTGAAATGGATGTTCACGCCGGATGCGCCGCTGCTCATGCATCCGGCCCCGGGTTGGCACAAGCTCTCCTGGCTTGCGGAGTTTCTCTGGGCCATGCGTCGCTACGAAGCGCACACCGTGGCGACGGCGCGACTCGCGATCGAAGCACGCCGCCACCTCTTCGCCTGGGCCGACGCTGAAGGCATCGACTTCGATCTTCGCCGCGAAGGCATTCTTCACGTCTATCGGGATCGCGCAGGGTTCGAACATGCCGGTCGGGTGTCTCGACTGCTTGCGCGAGGCGGCCTGGAACGACGGCCCGTGACGCCCGACGAGATGCGCGTGATCGAACCCACGCTGCAGGGCGATTTCTACGGCGGCTACTACACCGAAAGCGATGCGACCGGCGACATCCACAAGTTCACCACCGGCCTCGCGACAGCGTGCGAGCGATTGGGCGTGCGCATTCGCACGGGATGCGAGGTTGTCGACACGGCTGCGGATACAAGGGGCGTGCGAGTCGGGCTGCGACAAGAAGGCGGTATCGAACCAGTGCAGTTCGACGGCATCGTCGTTTGTGCCGGGGTTCACAGTCGCCGCATCGCTGCACGTCTCGGCGATCGACTGAACGTCTATCCGGTGAAGGGCTACTCGATCACCGTGAACCTTCGCGATCATGAAAGCCAGGCGGCAGCGCCTCGAGTGAGCCTCCTCGACGAAGGCACCAAGATCGTGAGCAGCCGGCTCGGCGACGATCGGCTGCGCGTCGCCGGCACGGCAGAGTTCGACGGCTTCAATCTCGACATTCGCGCAGATCGTGTGCGCCCCCTGGTCGGTTGGGTGCGACGCTGCTTTCCGAAGGTCGATACGCGCAGTGTCGTACCTTGGGCCGGTCTGCGTCCGATGATGCCCGACATGATGCCGCGCGTCGGCCCCGGCCGCCGGCCCGGCGTGTTCTACAACACGGGCCACGGGCATCTCGGCTGGACCTTGTCTGCGATCACCGCGCAGCAGGTGGCGGATGCGATCGATGCAAGCGAGTCGAAGCGGCCGGCCGGAATCCGCG
The DNA here is from genome assembly GCA_044360365.1 of Burkholderiales bacterium. Lineage (GTDB taxonomy): Bacteria > Pseudomonadota > Gammaproteobacteria > Burkholderiales > WYBJ01 > WYBJ01. The sequence continues at coordinate 2,507 of JBIKKL010000607.1, forward strand.
CCCGTCCCATGCTGGGCGGGGCGTGACGATCGCATAGTCGTTGCGGCTGCCCCTGGGCGGCGCGTAGCATCAACACGTCGCCCATAAGTCATCAGCCTCCGCGTGCCATGCACTTCGGATGCATTGCCCTGCTATCCTGAAACGAATTCTGGATCGAGCGATGCCTCCCGAGCAGAACAAAGTCGTCGATAGTCAGCACGGCCCGATTCCGGGGCGCGTTCATACCCAACGACGCCGATTCATGCAAGCTGGCGCTGCAACGGCGATGGGTTCGTTCATGCCTTCGTCGGCCGAGGCTGCCGTCCCCGAGTACGTGGTCAACGACGTCTCCGGACTCAACCGCACCCGCGTCGCGGGGGAACGACGCCCCCGCGGAACCGACGACGTGCAGGTCGCATTGCGCGAGTGGTCCGGCGCCGTCTGCGTCGGTGGCGGTCGCTACAGCATGGGCGGCCAAATTGCGCACGAAGGCGCACTGCATCTCGACATGCGATTGATGAACCAGGTCGTCGCATTCGATCCTTCACGCCGCACTTTGCGAGTGCAAGCCGGCATGACATGGCGCGACGTTCAGGACGCGATCGACCCGCACGGGCTCGCCGTCGCCATCATGCAGAGCTACAGCAACTTCACCGTCGGCGGCTCAGTCGGCGTCAATTGCCATGGTCGCTATGTCGGCCGAGGTCCGATCGCACATTCCATTCATGCCCTGCAACTCGTCACTGCGTCGGGTGACGTCTTGGAGCTGACACGCGACCGCGAGGAAGCGCTGTTTCGCGCGGCGTTCGGCGGGTATGGCGGGCTCGGTGTGATCACCGAGGTGGAGATTTCGCTGGACGAGACCACCCGAATCGAG